>CASBQE010000433.1 GCA_949127665.1 Synechococcales cyanobacterium PMM_0083 | reverse complement strand
ACCAAGCCTGTTCCAGACTCAGTAGTGACGTAATCGCCGCCGATTAATACTTCACTTTGACGGTCAAACAAGGGATGGCGATAGGTGAGATGCTCCAAGGTTTTGCCCATTGCCGAAGCTTGGGGAGTTAGCGCGGTGCCGAGGGTTTCAGACAGGCGATCGATCAAATCTTGGGCAACCAGCAAATACTTGAACCGTCCCGGTGCGTTTTCACCGACTTTGACCACGGCATAGACCAGTTCTGGGTTAACGCTCACGCCCAAGTTTGCCGGGATTGTCCAGGGTGTGGTCGTCCAGATGGCAACGCCGAGTTCACCCGAAAATGGATCAAATGGCATTTGCAGCGCGGCTGGCAAACGGGTGACCTCAAAGGCGGCATAGAGCGATCGCGAGGTGTGTCCTTCGGGATATTCCAGTTCCGCCTCTGCCAGCGCGGTCTTAGAACTAGGACTCCAGTGAACAGGCTTGAATCCACGGTAGACATAGCCATTCAGCACCATCTGCCCAAATACGCCAAGCTGTGCCGCTTCATACTCCGGCTTGAGAGTTAGATAAGGATTTTCCCAATCGCCCCACACGCCATACCGTTTAAAGCTTTGCCGCTGTTCATCCACTGCTTTCAAGGCAAACTCTTTTGCCTTTTGCCGCAGTTGCAATGGAGTCAGCGATCGCCGCTCCTCCTGTTTCATCCCTTGCAACACCTTCAGTTCGATTGGCAACCCGTGACAATCCCAACCGGGCACATACCGCACCTTGCGCCCCTGCAATAGCTGATATTTATTGATGATGTCCTTCAAAATCTTGTTCATGGCGTGTCCCATGTGCAGCGACCCATTGGCGTAGGGTGGACCGTCATGTAGCACAAATACCTCGCCCGGATTTTCCCGCGACAGGCGATCGTAAATCTGATGTTCTGCCCAAAACTGCTGAATTTCGGGTTCCCGCTTCATGGCATTCGCCCGCATATCAAAGCGGGTCTTGGGCAAATTAACGGTGTCTTTATACGATCCAGGTTCGGTTACAGCCATGATTTAAATGAGTTTTCTAAAGGAATACAGGCGCTTGTAGTATTTGTAGTATAGCAAGCTTGCCCAATAAACGATGTGTAGCTATTATCTTGGACAAACCGGACATCTTCAAGTTGAGTCATCCAAACCTCTGTTCGGTCTACCAAGTTTCAATTGTTAGTCCGTCTACATTCACGAAATGGGCATCATTTGTTGCTAGAGTCCATTGATTTTCGACACATTGAGCAGCAATCCACAGATCATTTTCGGGAATCGGCTTACCATTTTGTTTCAAATTGAGCCGTATCTGGTAATAGGTTACTGCTGTTTCTCGTCCCATTGACACAACGGAGCAGGCACTAACAAACTCCAAGTAGCGAGTCAGGTTATTTGCGGCACGGGCAGAGTTGGCAGCACCAAATAGTAATTCACCAACAACGGTAGTTGGCAAAATCACGATCGTCAGTGCAAGTATCTGTTGAACAACTGCTGCATCACCATTGAGATACCGGACTGCAACCGAAGTATCGAGGGCAATTTCACCAGCCATTTATGTCAACCTTGCCAAACTCTTCTGCAAGAACTGCTTGGATTTCTGCGGCGGCTTCGTTATTGAGAATGCCTGCAAACTTTGCTAGAGGATGGATAGATTGAGCGTCCGACTCGATCGCTAATTTGACTTTGCTATGTTCAACTAATCCAGTTACAGTTTGCAGTGGACGAAATACACCATTTTCATATACTGCTTCGATAGTCTGTGATTCAGCCATGATTTCTATTTTGTGGAAGACAACACTAGTGTAGCGATCGCACTTACAAATCGGCTAACAATTTTCAGCCTTTTTATCGTTGGGCAACCCGTCGTTCTGTTTCTTTTTTGATGGCTTTCAGCGAATCGGCAAGGGCATTTTTGTAGATATTAAATGCCAAACCGCGAGGCACCAAATCACCTGGATCAAAGGTGACCTCTTGCGTGACCAACACTTGGCTTGGCGAAATCGGTTCTAGCTTCCACACGCCATTAAGCGATTTAATATCCCCTTCTTTTAACCGGAAGTCAATTTGCTTGGGATATTGATTTGATGCCGCCACGACTAGCCGACTTTTTTGAGTAAACAAAAAGACTTTGACTGAATTCACTTGCTCAAATACGGTCTGATTGCCACTTGTCTCTAAAATACGGCTGGATACTACACCGGGAAGAAAGTCCTTGAAACGGTTATAGTCGGTCAAGACTTTCCAGATAGTATCAATGGGTGCAGTTACCAGTACGCGCCCACTGTAGCGACCATTATCACCGTTTACGACAGCGTTTCCGGCTTTTAAGCTTGTTTGCTCTTGGGATGGTAAGCGAGATAGAGAACTACCAGGTTTTGGTAGAGCTTGGGCAGATAGAGCAACAGGCAGGCTGAGCGCGATCGCTGAAGTACAAGCCATGAAACGACAATTCTTCTGGGAAAAATTCAGCATTAAATTTGTCATAAGGGTTGAATAATTTTTGTCTTTGGGGAGATGTAGAGTCCCAGTTTGGCTAGCGCGATCGCCTGCAAGGACTTAACCTTAGCGCAAGCAGCCATTGACTTACATAATCTCGCCCAAAGATACACCCAGCCAGCCGTGGAAGAGTTGCTCTTGTTTGCGGGTGGGGCGATCGCAGGGGATGAGTTGGAAGCGGGTGGGGCGCGGCTCTGCCAGGGTTAACGCCGCTTGGTGCAATTCGTCTTGATGGAACCAGGCGACTTGCAGCGGATCGCCAGATTGATAATCACGCAGGCGATCGCCCAATTGATCAGCACTGACGCGGATGCCATTGATTGCCAGCAGTTCGTCGCCGGCATCGATGCCAACCTGCTGAGCCGGAGAGCCACTTTCCACAAACTTAATCATTTCACGACCGTGTTCGGTTTTCAGGGTGAGACCGAGAACCGGAAGGCTATCATCGCGATCGAGCAGAAGCCGCATTCCAAACGGTTCCAGATATTGGTCAAACGGCAGTTCTTCGGTGGTGTTGAGAGTGCGCTGGAAGAAATCGCTGAGGTCAGTGCCCGCTACGGTTTCAATGGTGTGCTGAAGTTGCTCTGGTGTGAAGCCAATTTCGGGTTTGCCAAATTGCTCCCATAACAGACGCAGCACGTCATCAAACGATCGCTTATTGCTATGGCGCGATCGAATGAGTAAATCTAGCAGCAACGACACCATTTCACCTTTGAGGTAGTAAGACATCTGGTTATTGGGACTGTTAGCATCCTGCCGATATAGCTTGACCCAAGCATCAAAGCTAGATTCTGCCAATGGCTGTACCAATCTTCCAGGCGTGGTTAGAAAGCGACTGACCTCTTTACTAAGCGCATTGAGATAGGTGCGAATATCATAAATTCCGGCTCGATAGGGAATGATCAAATCGTAATAACTGGTTGTGCCTTCGCTAAACCAGAGGGAAGGCGTGTAATTTTCCTGTTCATAATCAAACACTTCTAGCGCTTTAGGACGGATGCGCTTGACGTTCCATAGGTGAAAAAATTCGTGGGCGACCAGTTGAATGAAGCGATCGTATTTGTCTTTGTTGCGAAAACCGAAGCGCTGATAGATTAACGAGCAACTATTTTTGTGTTCTAAGCCGCCAAAGCCGTGGGATGAAAGATGCAGCAAAAACAGGTAGCGATCGTAGGGTAAGCCACCAAACAGATTTGCCTCGACTTGAATGATGCGTTGAATGTCGCTAATCAGGCGATCGCTCTCTAAATTGCCCTCCCGCCAAACAGCAAGCTGGTGAGGTTTTCCGAGTGCTTCAAACTCAAAGAGTTGGTGTTTGCCAATCTCAAAAGGACTATCGACCAGGGTATCAAAATCGATCGCTTCAAACGTATTCGTCGCTTCAGCAATGGCTGGCAACGTTGTAGTGACTTGCCAATCTGGTTTGGGAGGAATGATTTCTAGCTGAATCGAATGCTGCTCATATCCAGGAATGTAAAAAAATAGCGCGGTGCCATTGAAGTAGCCATGAGAACTATCCAAATGGTTCGTGCGAACTGAGAGTTCATTCGCATAAATCTGATAGCGGATTGTTAGGGCTGTGTTGCCTTGAGGAGAGATTTTCCAGTGATTTTTACCCACTTTATGCCAAGGCAAAGGAGCCTCGGCGGGGCTACTGGCGCTAAAGTTTTGCAAATGTCGGGCATACTCTCGGATTAGATAGGAACCAGGAGTCCAGACGGGCATTTTTAAGTTGAGTGCTGTGCCTGCTTGCCAACCGTTTAGATGGAGCGTCACTTCAAACAGATGAGATTCAGGTTGTGGCATGGCAACCTGATAGTGTATCTGGACGGGTTGAAGCACTGGTGCGATCGCGCCCTCCACATTTTCATCCAAGTATGAAGAGAGTTCAGATTGTTCCGAGTCATCAAACTGCCTCTCCGATTCCAGATCCCATGCTTCTCGATTCATTAGTGATAGCGCTTTTTGGAGAGCGGATGATAGTGCTTTACAAGGAAATGCCCTAAACTTTGCCTGCCAAATGCATCAGTTGCTTCATGTTCACCAAATGCATGGACTGATTTGCTGAATCAATCTTGATCCAGCCTTTGCTATCCAGCTTTTCCATAATTTTGGACGTTTCTTCTACCCCAATATCGCTGACATCTGCCAAATCTTTAGATGGAATATTAAAAATCTCAGTGCCGCTGTGGGTGCCACTATTGAATTCCTGCCCATAATTTTCACCGAGCGCAACCAGGGTGTTTGCCAACTTTACAGCAGGCGGTTTATGGCGTAACTGAAAACGAATGTTGGTCTGTCGCAAACGCCTCACCATTAGCTGCAACATCCGGTGATGCAGTTGGGGATCTTGGAACAGGGTCTGAATAAAGCGCTGGGCTGAAATGCTAATTAGCTTAACGCTAGACAGGGCGCTGACATCAGTTGATCGCGGCGACTCATCTAAAATTGCCATTTCCCCGAAGAAATCGCCCTTGCCTAAAATGGCTAGGGTGACCACATTATCTTCTCCAGCACCCGACAATCGACGCACCTTAACCCAGCCAGATGCAATAAAATACACCGCATTTCCCCAAGCGTCTTCCATCAACACTGCTCGATTAGCAGGATACTCATGCTCAACAGCAACAGAAAGCAGCAGTTCCAGAGTTTCTGGGTTGGCTGCCATTAACAGGGGAAAAAGCTCACTAAACGCTTCAGTCTGCATGAAGAATGGTTGAAATAAAATAATGGAGCGATCGCACTCGTCCGGTCACTTAATTTAAGCATTCCCAAAACTATATCAATGCATAAAAGCAAAGCTAAGTTAAGGAAGCTACCAGTATAAACAGTTTGCAGGACGCACGACGATCACTTTTTCGTAGCCATTTTCACAGCCGCTTCTAGTTTTGGTCGGAGGGCTGCCACACAGTCTGACCAACCAATCAAAATCGACTGACGATGAGTGAGCGTATCGGGATCAATGGCATCGATCGCATCGGGTGAAAACTGGATCGGCTCTCCTTCCAAGGTGCAGCAAGTGAGTCCTGCGGCTTTTGCCAGCGCTAATGGACCGGCTGTATCCCATACTTTGACTCGTCCATTCAGGTAAAGATATAGCCCCGCCCTTCCGGTGATCACTTCCAATACCTTTAGCCCAAAACTGCCAATGGAATAAAACTCTACATTGGGAATTTGGTGAGCGATCGCATCTCCATAGCGCGTTTGATCGCGATGCCCAATCATCATCCGGCATAAATCGGCTGAAAAGTTTTGAGGAGCGCTGATCAAAGGCGTTGGTGCCCCATCTGCCGAAGTTTGAAACAGCCCCCAATTAACCCCGCCATAATACAGTTGGTCATAAACAGGTGCATAAATCCACCCGGCGATCGGCTGATAGTTTTCTAGCAAGCCCACCATGACGGAGTAGTTGCTGCGACCCTGAATAAAATCTTCCGTGCCATCCAGGGGATCAATGCACCACAGTCGATCGTACGTTTGATAAAACTTTTGACGCGACTGAATATCTTCCTCTGTAATTACGCCATCATTGGGAAACAGATGTGAAAATGCTGCCGAAAGTTCTGCGTCCAGTGCCTGATCGATTGTCGTCACGTAATCTTCGGGTCCTTTTTCAAAAATCTCGAACTCTTTACTCGCCATCTGAATAATCTGAAGACCGCAGTGCCGCACGATCGCGCGAATTTGACGGTCTAGTTCTAGGGAAATTGGGTTCATAACGAGGAGAGATTGCACGGCATCGTTGTCTACGATTCATAGTAGTCTGATAAACTATCGTTTTAATGCTGGCAGAAATAAGTAAAGTCGCGATTAAGTCTTTTACAAAAAGCGCTTTACTGTCAGAAGTATCATTCTGCTGCACTCCGTGAATACGATGATAGGCGAACTGATCGGTGCACGCTACAGGGTTATTGAGGTTTTAGGCTCCGGTGGATTTGGGCACACCTATATTGCAGAAGATACGCAGCGTCCTGGCAATCCTCGCTGTGTTTTGAAGCATTTGACCTTCAATAGCAGCGATACTGCTGTTTTGCAACAGGTCAGGCGGTTGTTTCAAGCAGAAGCCGAAACATTAGAGCAGCTAGGAAAGCATGACCAAATTCCTCGTTTATTGGCATATTTTGAACAAAATCAGCAGTTTTATTTAGTTCAAGAGTTTATTGAAGGGAACCCACTTAGCACTGAACTGGCTGGAGGCAGTCAACTGAGCGAAGTTGAAGTGATCCCTTTGCTAGAAGATGTGCTAAACGTTTTGGAATATGTTCATGCTCAAGGGGTAATTCATCGAGATATCAAACCTGCAAATTTAATTCGCCGTCGCCAAGATAGCAAGCTGGTTCTGATTGATTTTGGAGCCGTTAAAACGATTGGGAATACGGTTGCCGAAGCGACGGGTGAAACTAGCGTGAGTATGCCAATTTATACCACTGGCTATGCGGCTAGTGAGCAATGCTTGGGGCGACCCCGTTTCAGCAGTGATTTATATTCCCTCGGAATGGTCGGCATTCAAGCCTTAACGGGGTGCCATCCAGCCCAACTGCCCCACGACTATGCAACCTCTGAGTTGATTTGGCAGGATCAGGCGATCGCCAGTGACGAACTAGCCGCCGTACTTGATAAAATGACGCGATTTCACTTTATCGAGCGCTATCACTCTGCTAGTGAAGCATTACAAGCGCTACGGCAAGTGATTTCGACGGCTCCGACGCTGTTGACTACTGCGCCAGCAGAAATCTCTAATCCGACGACCTTAATCAGTGAACCCACTGTAGAGAGCGAAAATTCTAGTCAGATAACCCGGATGTTTGCGACTTCCAACAAATCATCCTTCGCACGAATGGGGCTTGCGATTATTGGGACTTTGGCAGTTGCAATTTTAGTTCGCAGTTTATCTGATTCGCCTAACAATTTGCCGTGGCAGGTGAGCCGGACGACACAATCGTTAGACAATCTAGACCGCGATCGCATTAGCACGGGCAGCAAACAGCTTGATCGGTGGTCATCAAATCCCCAAAAGCAGCAAGGAATTGATCAAATCGCCGCAGGTAATTATGACAAAGCCATTACTGCATTAGAATCTGCTCGTGCAGAAAATCCTAGCGATCCTGAAACCCTGATTTACCTTAACAATGCCCGCATTGGCACCGACAAAGCCTATTTGATTGCAGCAGTCGTGCCGCTGAGCAATACACTGGATTCTGCTCAGGAGATTTTGCGGGGTGTAGCCGCCGCTCAAACTGAAATCAACCAGGCGGGAGGAATTAAAGGTGTGCCGCTAAAGGTGGCGATCGCAGATGACAGCAATCAGCCAGAGATTGCCCAACAGGTGGCGGAGACGTTGACAAAAGATCCCAACCTGTTGGGAGTCATTGGGCATGGCACCAGCAACACCAGTTCTACCGCTGCCCAGGTTTACCAAGATCAGCAACTGGTGATGATTGCGCCTGTGAGTTCAGCCATGAAGCTCGGAGAGATTGGCGACCACATTTTTCGGACGATGCCGACGGATCAACAAACTGCAAAAGCTCTGAAAGACTACATGGTCAATGTTTTACGAAAGCGGCGAGTGGTCATTTTCTCTAACCCGAATAGTCAATACAGTCAGTCGTTAACTAGAGAGTTCAAAACGGCGCTAGATTACAGCGGGGTGGCAGATGTGAACGTAATCGAAGAAATAGACCTGTCTCGACCCGATTTTGATGCTGAAGATAGTGTGAATCGAGCGATGGCCAACAAAGCCGAAGTGCTAATGATGGCACCAGACAATGAAGTGATGGATAAAGCCATTCGCGTGATTGAAAGTGTCAATCGACGAATTCCCATTTTGGGTGGAGATAGTATGTTCACTCCACGGGTTCCCAAAATTGCCAAAGAGAAAGCGGTGGGAATCGTGCTGGCAGTGCCCGTAGATGTAACCAACACGCCATTTTTGCAACAGGCAACCAAACTTTGGGGGAAAAGTGACTTGATTGGTTGGCGGACTGCGCTTGCCTATGATGCAACTCAAGCCCTAATTCAAGGATTAAGCCAAGATCCCACGCGGGATGGAGTGTATCGGGCTTTGTCTAAGCCGGGGTTTTCAGTACCTGGAGCAAAAGGAGTGGTGAGTTTTCAAGTGAAACGCGATCGCGGTCAGGCACCGAGCTACATCACCATTGCGCCCCTCACCATCGGTTCTACTAGACGATATTTATTTACCCCCTTAAACCCGCGTTCTCCCTATCCAAACTCACCTAAGAACAAGTAAGGACATATCGATACGATATGTCCAAAAATTAACTAAGAATTGAGTACTCGTTATCAATTCCGGTAATCGTTAAAGACAATTACCAATATTAGTAATCTTGTTCCCACTACCTGCCCAAACCCATCCCGCACGAGGGGCAGTGACTTCCAGCCAGATTAGACCATCGCTGGATTTGACTGTTTTGCGAAGGGTATCAAACTTTTGCAACGGAGCATAGCCCACGCCAGCAATTTTGCTAGTTCTAGAGGGTCCCGAACGCAGCAAAACCCCGTTTGTTTGAATGAGTGTGGGGGTTGGCAAAATGCGCCGACAAACAGGTGTTGCTTGAGCAAGTTCCATCGATGTATCTTTTGGTGGTGCTGCGATCGCGGCATTGGTCATCCCAAAACTGTCAATTCCGCATCCAACCACTAAAGCTGAAATAAAGACCCAACTTGCTTTCTGAATATTCATGCAATATACCTCACACCAAAAAAAGTATTCGCATCCAGACTATCAGTTGGTTGATGGGATGTCACTAATTCGATTTAGGGGTGCCCACTTCTAAAACAGCGGGTGTAGTCGGTTGAGGAGCTTGCTGTCGAAGGCGGTCTGCCTGCTGTTTACGAAAATTAGCAGTTTCCTGATCTAAACTTTCCCGTTTACCAGATGTAAATTCTTCAGCGCTAACAGAAGGACCTTGTAGGGCGCGAAGCATCATATTTGTAAAGCTACTGGTGGCATCTCCAGACTGCCCAGAGAAGAAATTAGCATCGTCTTTTGCCCGCGAGTCTTGCAGAGGGGCGGCGATTTGAGCCTGAACTGAAGCAGCCGTGAAGCAAGGAATCCCTGTGGCGATCAGCCCACCTAGAAGAAAGTAAATAGAATAGCGAGTGGATGTCAATATTAATGGGTTCATTTCAGGCTGTCTCCTCCAGTGGTTGCTAGCTATGACGATCGCGTCATTATTTCTCACTACTCTAGCGTGTTCCTCTCAAGACAGCGCTCTTAATAATCTCGAAGATTTTAGACTGAAGGATTTTCTGGTGATGGGATGCCAGAAGCAATGATGCGATCGCATTCCACCACCGAATCTCGCCGCTCCATCGCAGCCACCAACGCTTCATAAGTAACCCAATGAGTTTCCAGTAAGGTTTTGGCGCGCAATACAGAAAGCCGCTCTTTTTGCTGACGATCATCAGGGGAAAAGCGAATCTGGGTTAGCAGGGCGCGCAGTTTGCCGCGATCGTCATCGCCCCCTTCAGCATTGCCATAGACTATTGCTTCAGCGGCACCACCTGCCATCCAAATCGTGCAGAGGCGATCGAGCAATTGTGCCGATAGGGTGCCCTGCTGCAATTCTGCATCCAAAACCTGCGTATCAAACTGAACGCCGCCCTGCCCTGGATGTCCTTTTTTCAAAGCTTCCCAAGCGCTGAGGGTATAGTCTGTGACGGGAACGCCCAACTGACGAGCCACCAAAAAGTGCCCTGCTTCATGCCGAATAATCCGTGCCCGATGTTCCGCAGAAAACCCCGCCAGCCAATCTAGCATCAGGGTAGAGCCGCGCCCCTGCCAACTTAAAGTATCCAGTGCCGCCAATCCTAAAACGCTTGCAGTGGCGATCGCGGGCACCAGCGGAGATAATTGCACCAGCGGTCCCAGTAAAGCGGACATCGTAACCAAAAAAATAGAAATGGCAACCAGGTTGAGGGAAAGTTGACTCATTCAGGCAAGGCTGTAATTAACGATTACATAGATAGTACTCCATGCATCGCCTTGCTAGGATTGAGAGCTATACACACTTCTGGGTGGTTGAGTGCATATGAGGCAGGTTATCGTGTATCGAGATGAAGACGGCTACTGGGTTGTAGAATGCCCAAGCCTCAAAGGTTGTATTAGTCAGGGTAAGACTAAAGAAGAAGCTCTGGCAAACATTAAAGAGGCAATCTTAGGCTATGTTGCCGCCTTAGAAGAAGATGGCTTACCGGTTCCACAAGACACTTTTGAAACATTCCTAGCGGTCGTGTGAGCAAACTACCTACCATTTCAGGAAGAGATTGCATAAAAGCGTTGCAAAAAGCTGGTTTCTACCAAAGGCTGCGAGAAAGCGGTCATATTATCCTCCGACGAGATCAACCGTTTGCTCAAGTCGTTGTTCCAGATCATCAGGAGCTAGCGAAGGGCACATTGCGGGCAATTATTCGAGATGCTGATCTGAGCGTGGAGGAGTTTATTGCTTTGTTGTAGGGTAGACGGGCATCGGCTGGTTTCAACTTTATCTGCGTGGCTGTTCGGTTTCTTTCAAAATCTCCGGTGGCATTTGAATTCGACCTGAATTGTAATCGTTCCATACCTTGTCAAGCCGCTTGCGCCGTTCCGGGGCTGCATCCCCATAGGCTTGAACCTCAGCTTGCATCAATTTTTTCATCAGGGGTTGCTTGGCTAGGGTCAATAATTCTTGCAATTCTGCTTCTGAGAAGGTGGCTTCTAGTCGCGTAAGGTATTTTGATTCCGCATGTTTCCATCCCGCTTCTCGCGCCAAAACTCCCTGCATCCAGGTATGAAATTTGGGTTTATAGTTAGCGGGTGCAACTGTGATGTCAACAATGTTACCCAGGTATCGGTCATATTGCTGAGCGATGCCGATTTCTGAGAGAACTGCTCGTGCTAATTCCTGCTTGGATTGAACCACATTACCTATTGCGGGGCTGGGCTTAGAAGGGTCTGGCTGGGAGTTCGCAGTACAGGCGGCAAGAATAGTGCAGACTCCAAGCAGCCACTTTGAACGCCATGATTGAAGGTTGAACATGGATTACTCCTGCTAATAGACAATCTGCGATCGCGAGAATACTCTAAATACTTGCCCCGCTTGAACCATCAATCCACGATCGCTATTTTTTACCCCGCGCTTTATAAAAGGTTTCGAGGCTGGCGCGATCGCCCACAAAGCGCCAGTGCCAGGGTTCATAACTCACACCTTGCTTATTATTTTTAGGAAACGATAGCTCAAAGCTGTGAAACGGGGCATTTGCCTTGAGCCATTTGAAGGCAGGCGTATTTTCAAAATCTGGGCTGAGGTTGGTGGCAGGAACAGCGCCATCGCCAATATCCAAGGCATAGCCCGTGTGATGCTCACTGTAGCCGGGAGGGGCGCTTACCTTTGCCCGTTCTGCGGCAACCTGTCCCCGTTCGGCTTTTTTGCCAAAAAAGAGATAGTCCTGCTCGGTGAGTGTGCGAAAGCCAGAGAGTGGGACTAGACTCACGCCTTCCTGCTGGGCGGCGGATTGCATCTCTTGATAGGCTTTGGCAGCGGCTTTTCGCAGCTTAATCGAGCCATCGGCAGCAATAGAGCCTAACACGCCTTGACTGGCTTCTGCATAGCGAAAATGCCCTAACATCGCGTCTGTATTCACAGATGCCGTTGGGGCGGGAGTCGGGCTAGCACTTGCTGGAGATTGAGCAGAATTGGCGGCGATTCGTGAAACGATCCCTTCGGGAATCGCAGTGTTATCAGACTGGGTTTGCTGAGAACGCTGAAATTGTACTGCTACCAAAACACCGGCGGCGATCGCGATCGCCCCAAGGGTTATCAATCCTGCCCTCAACATCGATCGATCAACCGTAGTCGGTGCAACACTTGGGGTGTCGCGCAGCGCAACCGGAATATCGTCTGGCAGATGTTTAGTAACATCCGAGGAGTTGTCTGGTGCGCTAACCTTATCCAAACGTTTAACCTCTGCTTTGTTGAGCGTCTGTTTAACAGGCAACATCTTAACATTAGGAACTGTAGACTGGGATCGCGTTTTTGGCTTTGCTGAATGCAAAGATGATTTTTGACTGTAATACCACTAAACAGCGGTTAGCGACGTTAGTTTATTAATGACGACACGAACCTGATAACGGCTACACGATCTTGTTAGCAACGACAATCAACGTGTTACTCGACACAAACTTAAACGAGCATGGAGGGACTCGAACCCCCGACCCTCAGGACCGGAACCTGATGCTCTATCCACTGAGCTACATACCCTTATGCTGAAAGTATAACACGATGGGCTTAGGAACCTGTATTAAGTTCATAAGTGGAACTATGGCGAGAGGAAAATGCGGTGCAGCGACGCAGCCAAGTGTTCAAGCTGGGTGGATTGGTGAGTCGCCATGACGGTAATGCGGAGTCTGCTGGTAGGCACCGTTGGCGGGCGAATCGCAGGCACAAACAAACCTTGCTGTAAGAGATCGCTACTGATTTGAAGCGCTGTAGTAGGGCGATCGACTTGCAGGCAAAGGATGGGTGACTCGGAGGGTAGTAAGGTGCTGAAGTGGTCGGTGAGGTTTTGTTTGAGCCAGTTGACGTTTTGCCAAAGAGTTTCGCGGCGATTCGTGGAACGATCGCTCTGGGAATCGCGGTCTTCAGTAATGATGCGAATTGCTGTAAGCGCCGCCGCCGTGTCGCCCGGAGAAAGCCCGGTCGTATAGATCCAGCTAGCAGCACGGTTTCGCAAAAAGTCGATTAAGGACGCGGAACCTGCGACATAGCCGCCAAGACTGCCGAGGGCTTTGCTGAGGGTGCCCATTTGAATGATGGGTCGCCCGGTGCAGCCAAAATGTTCAACGCTACCAGAGCCACTAGCACCCAAAACGCCAGTTGCATGGGCTTCATCGACGAGCAACATACTGTCAAATTCGTCGGCTAGGTCGAGCAATTGAGGCAACGGGCAGAGGTCGCCATCCATGCTGAAGATGCTATCGGTTAGTATCAGGCAACGACGATGGCGATCACGCTGTTGCTGCAAAATCTCTCGCACATTTTCTACATTGCAATGGGCATAATCTCGCAGGGTTGCGCCGCTGAGAATGGCACCATTCCGCAGACTAGAGTGATTGTATTGATCCGACAGAATCAGATCACGTTTGCCAACTAGCGCGGCGATCGCACCCAAATTTGCCAAATATCCAGAGCTAAAAACGATCGCGTCTTCGGTTTGTTTAAACTGGGCGATCGCCCGTTCTAAGTCTTGATGCAGTTGTCGATGTCCAGTAATCAGCCGCGAGCCGGTGCTGCCGGTGCCATATTCTTGGGTTGCCGCGATCGCCGATTGGATCAGCCGCTCATCTCCCGCCAAGCCTAAATAGTCATTGCTGGCGAAATTGATCACTGATCGCCCGTCTAACTGCACCACTGCACCTGCACGACCAGCGATTAACTTGGGCGATCGATACCAATTTGCTCGATGAATCGCACTTAAAGCTTCGTCTATCCAACCGTAGGAATCGCTCACTGTTAGTTATTGGTCAGCCTGTGAAGGATCAATCTGGATCACTTCAGCACTGTTACCCCGCACCGACGGCAACTTATCCACCAGTCCCATTTCAAACGCCGTGTCGGGCAACTCACCGACTAAATATTTTCCCGGCTCAAAAAAGCGCCCCATCGTAAAACAAGGTTGACGCAATACCACTACTTCATCAGGCGCAAACATATCCCGAAACAGACGGCGTTCTAGCGACATTGTTTATTCCTCCATGATGGCTGCTTGACCTGTATTCCACCATACTTCTATCTTGCAGTTCCGTGAAGCAACTCGTTGAAAAGATCCAAAAAGCGCGATCGCGCCTTGATTAAACATTTTTCAAAGACTTAACGTGATCTGCGACTTTCTTAAAACATCGTAAAAACTGTGTTCATCGTTCGGCTGAGCGCCCACGTCGAAACCCTTTTCCAGAGCGATCTATCTTTTAACTTTAAATGCTCCATCGTGCGACAGATGGAGCATCCTTTTGAGCGCTGCACACTGTGAATATCTACGTTCGTAAGATTCATCGCGATTAGGAAAACACTGAAATGGTTTTGACTTTAAATGACACCAAACGAACCGCGATCGCTGTAAAACTTGCAGATATTCGTGCGGTTCAGAACCTGATCATCGAAAACGAAAAAGAGTTTCTCAAAGCTTGTGATGATGCTGAAATGCGCGATCGCTTTCAACACATGATTGCGGATGATGAAAAAAATATAGGCATTGTAGAAACTGTTATTGTTCAATATGGAATTCAAGAAGAGCCTTCTGAAAAAACTCAGGAATTAGTTCAGAAGATTCAAGAGTTAATGAAGGGTTCCGAATTGAGTTTATATGAGAAAGTCGTTCAACACGAACTGCTGAAACACGCTCAGTTTATGTCTGGAGTCATCGTTCACAAAGCGGCTCAAGTGGTCGGTGCCGATGTTGAAGTTGCCATTACCCCACTGAATACTTTTAACTTTGAAAGTCGTGCCCATCAAGAGCAGCTCAAGGGTGTTTTGGAAGTTTTGGGAACCCGCGAATTGACCGGACAAGATCCTGATCAAAGCGTTTGGGGAAGAGTGCAAGATGCGATCGCGGCTTTCTCTGGCATAGCGGGTAGCGTGGTTACCCAAAACAGCGGTAGTTCTGACTTAAACGTTCAAGAAATTATCTTTGCCGATCACCGTAAAGTAGATACTTTAATCATGGAAATTGAGAAGTCAAATGATGCTCAAAAAATCCAAGAATACTTTGGGCAAATGTACAAAGACCTCTCAGTTCATTCTGAAGCAGAAGAGCAAGTTGTGTATCCTGCCGTGCGATCGTTTTACGGAACTGAAAATACTCAAGAACTATACGATGAGCAAGCGGAACTCAAAGTTATCTTAGAAAAAATGAAGGCTATGGATGTCTCACTACCTGCTTTCAAAGACTGCTTGAAGCAAGTGAAAGAAATGGTTGGTGATCATACTCGCCAAGAAGAAAGCACGATGTTTGCTGCGATTGGCAAAAACTGTAGCAAAGAAGAGCAAGAGCAATTAGGATCTCGCTTTAAGGAAGCTAAAAAGCAATTGCAAACCAAAATGTAATTCGCTAAGCAACTGATACCGAGCGATTTTTAATAAATGATAGGGACGTTCTTTGGAGCGTCCTTATCTCGTGTCAACGATAAACAAAGGAAGTTAAAAATGACTCAATCCCCATCTAAACTGCAACCCCCTCAACATCAAACATCTCAGCCTGGGTTGGAATCTGAAATGGAGCCAAAACCCCAATCTCTAGGTTCTAACTATCAAGCCGCTAACAAGCTTAAGGGTAAAGTAGCGTTAGTGACTGGAGGAGATAGTGGAATTGGTCGTGCGATCGCCATTCTCTTCGCCAAAGAAGGCGCAAATGTCGCAATCTCCTATCTAGATGAACACTCTGATGCAGAAGAAACTAAGCGACATATAGAAACAGAAGGACAAGAGTGCTTGCTGATTCCAGGCGATATTGGCAATGAACCATTTTGCCAAAAAATTGTAGAGCAAACGGTTCAAAAATTTGGACAGTTAGATATTTTGGTCAACAATGCAGCGGAACAACACCCCCAGCAGAGTATTGAGCAGATCACTGCCGAGCAGTTGGAACATACCTTTCGGACAAATATTTTTAGTATGTTCTATTTAGCAAAAGCCGCTTTGCCGCACCTAAAAGCAGGCAGCACTATTATTAATTCTTCCTCAGTTACAGCCTATAAAGGCAATTCGAGCTTGTTGGATTATTCTTCAACGAAAGGCGCAATTGTGGCGTTTACGCGATCGCTCTCTGCCTCATTGGTTGACAAAGGAATTCGGGTTAATGGTGTGGCACCGGGTCCCATTTGGACTCCGCTGATTCCGTCCACGTTCCCTGAAGAAAAGGTAGAGAAATTTGGTGCCCAAGTGCCCATGCAAAGAGCCGGACAGCCTGAAGAAGTTGCCCCGTGCTATGTCTTTCTTGCATCCAGCGATTCATCTTATATGACCGGACAAATGCTGCATCCCAATGGTGGCGATGTGGTAAATGGCTAACCAACGGATGTGACTTGTTTAAAGTCAATGAAAGATTTCTGGTAAGGGCAGAGGGCAACTCTGTCCTGATTGATTGTCTGTTATTTCTATAGAGCCTGTTTTGGATCTTTTGTGAAACTGTTACCATCAGGGCGTTTCAGCAAAAGCGGTTAATTTGCCGAAAACGGCTCCTGTTAAGGGTTGTAGGCTAGATGTCAAATGGGTTCTATAGTTTTCCTTGGAAGACTGGAGTGAGTCCTCCATCGCTTAAAGCCAAAGTTTCATGACATTAAGCAGCGGGCGATCGCAATTCGCATTGTTTTCGCATTGTTGAAGGCGGCTCATTCCTTTACACTGCAAAAGATCCAATCTCACGAGTTAGCTTGACCATGATCACCACGGAACACGACTCCACGCAAGAATCGGCAACAATCAGGGCACAGGTTTTGAGTGAGGCGTTGCCCTACATTCAGCAGTTCGCCGGAAAAACCATTGTGGTGAAGTATGGCGGCGCGGCAATGAAAGACAGCACCCTCAAGGATCAAGTAATTCGGGATGTGGTGTTTATGTCGTGCGTGGGTCTGCGTCCGGTGTTGGTGCATGGCGGCGGTCCTGAAATCAATATCTGGTTAGATAAATTGGGGATTGAGCCACAGTTTAAAAATGGGCTGCGGGTGACCGATGCCGCCACGATGGATGTAGTGGAAATGGTGCTAGTGGGTCGGGTGAATAAGGAAATTGTGTCGTTGATTAACACGGCAGGCGGTTCGGCAGTGGGGCTGTGTGGTAAAGATGCCCATTTGATCACTGCACGTCCAGCCAATGCTGAGGGCGTAGGCTTTGTAGGCGAAGTGACCAATGTAGATATCCGCATTTTGGAAGTGATGGTGAATGCAGGGCATATTCCGGTGGTGTCTAGCGTAGCAGCCGACGAGAATGGGCAGGCATATAACATCAATGCAGATACGGTGGCGGGTGAAATTGCGGCGGCTTTAGGTGCCGAAAAATTGATTTTGCTGACGGATACGGCTGGAATTTTGCGGGATTACAAAGATCCATCTACGCTAATTCCGCAATTGGATATTCAAGAAGCGCGAAATCTGATTGAGGTCGGTATTGTGGCGGGTGGCATGATTCCTAAAGTGTCATGCTGTGTGCGATCGCTGGCTCAAGGAGTCCGCGCTGCCCATATTTTGGATGGTCGCCTGCCCCATTCTCTATTGCTAGAAATCTTCACCGATGCGGGGATTGGCTCGATGATTACTGCGTCGGGTGTGAGATAAGGTTAGGCGCGATCGCTTTTGCTGCGTTGGCGATTGAGCACTTATTGAGTTGGCGATCGGTTACCTTGTTAATCACTACTTGATTTCAACTGAGACATGAGCCAAGCGCTGACTTTGCCGTGATTCATTTTTCGGCTGCGGCGCAACGCTTCCTCTAGCACTGCCAGATTCAACCCTGCGAGCACTTGAGACTGTTCAATCCGATAACTACCCCGATTTTGAATAGTAAACGCCAAGATCTGGGCATTTTGCACATCAATAATCCAGTATTCGCGCACTCCCAACGCCTCATACAGTAACCGCTTTTCGCCTTTGTCATCGGCAAGGGAAGAATCGGCAACCTCGATCGCCAAATCGGGTGCAGGCTGTTGATCCAAATTAATAATCGTAGTGTCCCAGGGAATCGCCTCTGCATTGGCACCTACATAAAAAGAGATATCCGGTTGCGCTTCTCGACAGCCTGTTTTTCGATAGGTGCAGTTGTCATGTCCATCCAGATCAAGATTGCGCAGACTGGCAAACAGTCCGATCGCGGTAATAACGATGAAATGATCTCGTGAATGAGGATTCCCTAATGCTGCCATCTCGATCCTCATTTGTCCGTTGAAATAATAGCCTTTCGCTTTTTCATAAGCCGGATCATTGATTGCCTCAAGATATTCATCCCAGGTGGCGTTAATCCAAGTATCCGTCGGTATTATCGTTTGTAGCTGACTCATGGCTGTATGGAGCGGTTAATTGCTCTTATTATAATGACCTCGCTTCTTCAATAGTCTTCAATCCTGCCTGATCCAGTTTTTGCGCCAGTCCTTCCAGCACTCGCTGCACCATCCAGGGACCTTCGTAAATCCAACCCGTGTAAACCTGAATCAAACTGGCTCCGGCGGTGATTTTTTCCCAGGCATCGTCTGCGGTGAAAATGCCGCCGACTCCAATAATCGGCAGTTGTCCTTGAGTTTCTTTGTAGATGAAACGGATTACTTCCGTCGATCGCGCTCTGACTGGCGCACCACTAATCCCTCCGGCTTCTTTTGTTACAAAGTTTCCAGTCGAAAGCCTCTGCGTCTTCAGTCCATCACGCTGAATGGTCGTGTTGGTGGCGATGATGCCTGCCAGGTGATGCTGTTGTGCCAAATCGATCACATCCGCGATCGCCCCCCATTCCAAATCTGGCGCAATCTTCACCAGTAGCGGCTTGCGGTGTGTATTTTCGTGCTGCAATGCCTGCAAAATCGGCTCCAGTTGAGCTTTATCTTGCAGCGATCGCAAACCTGGCGTATTCGGCGAACTCACATTCACCACAAAGTAATCGCCCACATCCTTCAGCAGTCGAAAACTGCCCACATAATCCGCCGCCGCCTCTTCCAGTGACGTAATTTTAGACTTACCCAGGTTGATGCCGATCGGAGAAGGGCAAGGGGCAAGGGGTTGGAGGCTAGAGGAATGTTGAGGCAATCCTGATGCCTGACACCTGATGCCTAATCCCTTTCCCTTCAATCTCTCTGCCAACGCCGCCGCACCGTGATTATTAAATCCCATGCGGTTCAGCACGGCTTGATCTAACGGCAGGCGAAACAGGCGCGGCTGAGGATTGCCCGGTTGAGCATGAAAGGTGACGGTGCCCAATTCGGCAAAGCCAAAGCCAAAGCGCGACCACAACCCAGCGGCAATGCCATCTTTATCAAATCCGGCGGCTAGCCCCATCGGGTTGGCAAACGTCAATCCCCAAAGCTGTTGATGCAGTCGTGGATCGGATACGCTGAGCGATCGCTCGATCTGAGCTAGCAACCAAGGCAACTGACTTGCCGACCCATCATCCAACCAACCCAACACATTTAAGCTTTGTTGATGCAACCACTCCGGATCTGTTCTTAAACCTGAGAAAAGTAAAGGACGAAGCAGCGTTTGATACAAATCCATAAACCTCTCAGCAATAATTCATACAGGAGCTTAACAAGCATTCCCTCTTATTGTCGTCACATCGAAAAGATATGTGGCACCTGCATTAGGATGGTAACAAGAATGTCATCAATGCCTTGGGATAAGGGTACAGTCTTTATTAGAGCATTTCACTGAAAGCTGACATTCTACAAATGACTGAGTGATGGTTTAGCTTAAATGCGTTGCGAAATCTAGGGAGTCGTTGAAAAACTCCGCACTGGGTATGTTTTACTATATTGCGCCCGTTATCTCATAGGAACCTCTAATTGAAATGGTTCATCCCCAAGAGCCACAGTCTTACGATAAACAATTGGTTGCTTTAGGGAGAATCCTGCAAATATTGCGGG
This sequence comes from Synechococcales cyanobacterium PMM_0083, assembly GCA_949127665.1. Lineage (GTDB taxonomy): Bacteria > Cyanobacteriota > Cyanobacteriia > Leptolyngbyales > Leptolyngbyaceae > ULC077BIN1. Next base: position 151 of record CASBQE010000433.1, on the reverse strand, counting down.
AAGAAGAAAATTCTGATGTTTTAATTGATACCGTTCTTAACTATCTTAAAACTGAGTTTGACTACAGCCTCGTGTGGGTGGGTTTGTACGATCGCTTGGAGCATCGGCTGTTTGGCAAGGGCGGCATCATGCCTTCTGGGGATCAATCCTT
>CASBQE010000432.1 GCA_949127665.1 Synechococcales cyanobacterium PMM_0083 | reverse complement strand
TTGCCGATGGGTTCGCCCCAGTATGCTTATCCAGTAGCAGCGCCCCAATATGGCTATCCAGTGACAACTCCGCAATATGGCTATCCGTCAAATGTTCCGGCATATGGCGCTCCTGCTGCTGGGTATGGGGTTCCGCAGAATGCTCCTGGTGGTTTTTCAGTACAGGTGACAACGCAAATTGGGATTCCAAATCAAAGCTATCCAAATCAAGGCTATCCAAATCAAGGCTATCCAAATCAGGGCTATCCAGTTGGGGTTCCCATTCAAGGATCGCCTGTTCAGGGATATCCAGTGATGCAACCGGGTGCTTATGGAGTTCCAGTTTACTCTCCGGGTTATCCCAATGTAGGCTACCCGCAACCATTTCCAGGTCAACCCAATGGCGGGTTTGGCAATAATGCTGATGGGCTTCCTCCGGCGGCACAAGCATTTTGGCAGCAGATTTCCACTAGCCCAACCCTGGATAGTCAAACGTTGTCGCTGTTGCAGCAGTTGGTTAGGAGCTATCCTCAATTTATTCCCGGTCATCTTCGCTTCGCTCAAAGTCTCGAATCGAGCGATCGCCGTCAAGATGCAATCTCCATCTTGCAGCAGGCATTGTCTCAAAATCCTAATCAGCCCGATTTGGTGCGATCGCTCGTGTCTACCTACGGCAGAGCCAACCGTTGGACGGAAGCGAACTCTTTTGCCCGTCAATTTGCCTTGAAAAATCCCACTAGTCCTGTAGTAAACGAACTGGCAGGTTTGATTGGAAATAACCTACAACAAACCCCAAGCTTTAACCAAAACCAACCCCGAAACGGTTTGTTGGGCAACGTAGTGACGGCTGGACTGGGCTATCTGCTCACAGGCAAAGTATCCGCTCCAGTAAATTCTGTGCAAACCCCTTCCTGGACTAGCAGCAATCAAAGCGAAGCCTCGATTGGCGCTCAAATGGGGCGGGAACTGTTGAGCAAAGTGGAATTAGTCAACGATTCGGAGGTGACGAGCTACATTAACGAGATTGGGCAAAAGTTGGCGCAAGCGTCCAATCGATCCGATTTGCCCTATGAGTTTTATGTGGTGAAAGACCGCGATGCTGGAGCTTTGGCGCTTCCTGGCGGCAAGGTATTCATCAGTGCAGGGGCGATCGCCAATGCTGATTCTGAAGCATCTCTGGCAAACGTTCTGGCGCGTCAAATCGGGCACGCCTCCCTCTCTCATCCGATGAAATTGGTCAATCGCACGAATTCTACCAACACATTGACTCGCCTTCTGCCAACCCTTGGCAATCTGGTCGCACCCAAACTAGGCTTCAATAGCGGCTTAGTCGGCAATGTGGTAAGCGGCTTACTGAGCAACGTCATCAGTAAAGCGGTTCAACCCAACTACACATCTCAAATGAATCGCCAAGCTCAAGAAGTAGGTACTCGCTTACTCACCACAGCTGGATATAGCCAAGGCAGTGTGATTAACGTCAGCAGTAGCACTCGCTATGCTCAAGTTCGTGCTAAGGCACAACAGTTAATTGGCAGCAACTCCAGTCAATCCTGGTGGAGTTCGGGAAGATAGGTTAGAAGAGGTCACAAAAAAGACTAGCTACAAAAAAGGCTGGACTGCATACATTAAGTCCTCCACTTTTGTGGTCTTGACCCTAAAAGTCTGATTGATCACTTAGGGTTTCGATTAACAGATCAACTTGTTGCTGGCGATCGCTCAAAAAGGTTTCGCAGAGCCGTAGGTCTTCAACGGCTGCTGAAAACTGATCAAATACATCGGCAAGATCTAACTCGCCCGATTCAATTTGAGCGATCGCGGCTTCAATTTTTTTTACCGTTGTCTCATAGCGCCATTCATCCTGTAAAAGCACAGATGGCTGCTCAGAATTGTCAGGTTTTGGATAGTTGGTGGAGTATGCTCCGGCGGAATTAGTTAAGTCGCTCACGGGATTACTCTTAAAAAGAAGCTATTGCACTATTTAGTCTTACGCAAACATTCGCAAACATTTAGGATCGCAGGAAATTTAGGATGAAGCATCTAAGATTTCTTTTACAGTCACGGTTGCCTGTCCTTCGGCGAGTTGAACGAGAAGATCCTGCCCTAATGCTAACGTAGCCGTCGATCGCACGATATTACCGTTTGCCGATCGCACCACTGCATAGCCTCGCTTCAACACCGCTTGTGGATCGAGGGTATTCAATTTTTGCTGCAATAGCTGGGTATGCTGGGTTGCCTGCTGCAATTGCTCCCCATTGCGTTGAATTAATTGCTGGCGCATCCAGCCTAACATTTGAACTTCATGGGCTAATTTGCGGTCTAGCTTGAGTTGCTGTAATCGCGTTCTTACTCGTTGCAGGCGATCGCGGGTCACTTCCAGTCGATACTGGAGGGCATCACTTAAAGTCAACGTCCGTTGTCGATGCTCGGCATATAAATCTGCCAACTGAGGCACCGCTTGCTCTGCCGCCGCTGTCGGCGTGTGAGCGCAACAATCTGCCGCCAGATCTGCTAGGGATTCATCTCGCTGATGCCCGATTCCCGCAATAATGGGGATGGGGCACTCGGCGATCGCCCGCACAACGCGCTCGTCATTAAAACACTCCATATCTTCAGTTGCCCCGCCTCCGCGTGATAGAATTAGTACATCCGCCCTATCATCTAAAATAACTCGATGAATCGCCCTTGCGATCGAATCGGGAGCTTGATCCCCTTGTACTAACGCTGGAGAAAACAACACACATAAACCTGGATACCGTCGCCGCAGCGTCCGTTGAATGTCTCCCCACGCGGCTGCTTGAGGCGAAGTGACCACTGCTACAACCTTAGGATGAGTCGGTAATGCTTGCTTCCGTAAGGAATCAAATAAGCCCTCCGCTTCTAAACGATGCCGCAACTGTCGATAGCGCAACGCCCGCAGTCCCTCGCCTGCTGGCAATACCTGCCACACAACTAGTTGGTACTGCCCCCGCTGTAGATGCACCTGAATCCGTCCCAGAATAATGAATTGTTCTCCTTGGGTCGGTAAAGTAGATAAGCGATCGATTTGGCTATTCCAAACCACACAGCTAATTGCCGCTTTCTCAGCCGGATCTTGCAGCGTAAAAAACAACCCACTCCGGTATTGGGTCGCACTAGAAACTTCCCCGGTTACCCAAACCTGCCGAAGCTGAGGATCTTGCTCAAGCAGCGCTTGAATGTAAGTTGATAATCCAGCAACCGACAACGCTGTATCGGGAACTAATAAGTCAGAAAGATAGGAGGTCATAGCCTGCGCTTAAACAAATGAATGAATGTTAGTGGATCAAAGGAGGGATTACAAAATGCACCCTATGTTCCCCAGATAAATCGATGAACACGTTAAAAAATCTGCTGTAATAACTGATCACTGCTTATAGAGTATCGAGACTTCTCTTGATTTGACAGTGTGCTGTTGCCTTCCTTCTTTGAAGCAACGCGCATAGAATAGAAGTCCTCTAACACCGGATTTCTCCACTCCTTCTGACCAAACTTCTGCGCTGAGGTGCCCATGGCTAGTAAAACTGACAACTCTGCTTCTGATAAGCAAGCTTCTGAAAAACAAAAAGCTCTAAACCTGGTCGTCTCACAAATTGAGCGCAACTTTGGTAAGGGCAGCATCATGCGTTTGGGCGATGCAACGCGCATGAAAGTTGAAACAATTCCCACCGGTGCCCTAACCTTGGATCTGGCACTGGGTGGCGGATTGCCAAAGGGTAGAATCATTGAAATATATGGTCCTGAAAGTTCTGGAAAAACAACGCTAGCGCTCCATGCCTTGGCTGAGGTGCAAAAATCAGGTGGGGTTGCCGCCTTTGTGGATGCAGAACATGCTCTCGACCCAACCTATGCCGCAGCCTTGGGGGTAGATATAGGCAATTTGCTAGTCTCTCAACCCGATACAGGTGAAGCAGGGCTGGAAATTGTGGATCAGTTGGTGCGTTCTACGGCGGTGGATATCATTGTGATTGACTCGGTGGCGGCTTTGGTGCCTCGTGCCGAAATTGAAGGGGAAATGGGAGATACTCATGTTGGGTTGCAAGCTCGGTTAATGAGCCAAGCCCTGCGGAAGATCACTGGAAATATGGGGCGATCGGGTTGCACGGTGATTTTTCTGAACCAGTTACGCCAAAAAATTGGGGTCACCTATGGAAATCCAGAAGTCACCACTGGCGGACAGGCGCTCAAGTTTTATGCGTCGGTTCGGTTGGATATTCGCCGCATTCAAACCTTGAAAAGAGGAACCGATGAATATGGCAACCGCGCCAAGGTGAAGGTGGCGAAAAATAAAGTGGCACCTCCATTCCGAATTGCCGAGTTTGACATTATTTTTGGCAAGGGGATTTCTACCCTGGGCTGTGTAGTGGATTTAGCAGAAGAAACGGGCGTGATCATCCGTAAAGGAGCTTGGTATAGCTATAACGGCGACAACCTTGCTCAAGGAAGAGACAATGCCATTAAAAATATGGAAGAAAACCCCGAATTTGCCAAAAAGATTGATTTAGAAGTACGGCAAAAGTTGGAAACAGGCGCAGTAGTTTCTGCCAATTCTGTTGGACATGCCGATGCGAATGAGGATCAGGATGAAGAGGGGCTTGAGGAAGAATAGAGCTTGACCAAATTTTATAGACTGGGATTTGCGAACTGATCTTCTAGATCCCAGTCTGTGAAACTTTGTGATTTGACTTGAATCTGGTTAACGATTTAAGAACCGATCCAGAATATCGGACTGCTGAGAAGGGCTAAGTTGGGGATTGCTTGGTTTTGGAGCTTCCTCTCGTTGACGGGCATTAGGTTTGAGAAACATGGAGGTTTCTTTTTCACCGCATGGAAGGGATGCATCCCAACCGGGTTGGTTCGCTGGAAGCTCAGTTGTGCCGATCGCTGGCGATGCTTCAGTTGGGCAAGTTTTTGAGGCTGATGGAACTAGGTTGACGCTGGATAGAACATCTGCTGCAATGGGGTCTGCACAGCGACTATTTTCGCAGAGGAAGAAAACGAACGATAAACTTCCTAAACGAATGCGATCGCCGTCTCTTAGCAATATAGGAGAACGCACGGGTTCGCTATTCACAAAAGTGCCGTTTGTGCTGTTCAAATCAATTAGAAAAAATCCTTTATCGGCAACATGGTGAACGATCGCATGGCGGCGAGAAAGACGTTTGTCTGAAATTGGTAAACTGGCTTTGCGATCGCGCCCAATCACCCATAAGTTGTCTGATTGAGTCACGATTTGAGTTTGGTCTTGAAGCAAATTAGTCATCAGGTAAGTCTGATCGCCATGAATCACTCCTTGCACATATTGCCAAACACCCCGTAAACGATGGCGATTGTCTGTATTTTCTAATTCAATGATTTCATTTAATAGTTCGCGATGATGCTCATATAACTTGAGAAAAACTTGATACAGCCCTAATCGCTGCTCTAAATCAGTTGGCTGACCAGCAGGGTTTTGCAAATTTGGGGAAAAGTCTGCTAGGGCGTTTAGGTCAAACATAATCTGCAATCTCTAGCTGTTCAAAGTAAAAAATCCATCTTCGCAAAAGCGTTTATCTGAAATTTCACAGTAACAGTATGTAATTTACAAAATTGGCAAGTCTACTTTGATGTTGCATTGGAACGATTGATTCAGCCAATCTGCTCAGCGATCGCACCTTCTTCTCCTAAAGTAAAGCGAATCCGCTGAAGACATATCCGCATGATTACTGGATAATTCCTTATTTGGAAACAGTCCACTCCGTGCTGAAGAGCAAATAGGATCTTTAGAAAGGTTCTCTTCAGTTTACTTTTTTTGGAAAGAGTTTTTGATCAATAGATGGAAGTTGGGCAGCTATTGATTTACAGCAATGTTGAGTATTGTAATCTCAGACACAGAGTATTAGAGGCTTTTCTACAATGAATCAATAGTCATCTTTGGTGTGCGTCTACGATCTATTAATGAAGTTGATGAATCATTTGTAGTTTTATTAGAAAATCCTAATCCTCATAAGTCTGCATCTTTGCAGACTTAATTGACGCACGCCATGTTGATTGATTCAAATAACGAGTCTTCTACCATTTATAAATGGGATTCTGTCCGACGTGTCGAAAATTCGGCACGTCGATCGCCTGTTAAATTTCAGGATGCTTCGCTTGATCGCTTGAGTGCGCAGCGATCGCCTGTGGATCGACAAGAAAATGTCTCTGAACTGCAAGCCCTCCGTCAGACAGCTTATTTAGGCGAACAGCAAAAGCGACGCAGTGGCTCAATTCGGAAGGCGGCGATCGCCTCTTTTGATATCGCTCAGCCTGTAGGATTTGCTGCACCCCTTTCGCCTTTAAGAGAGCGGGATTTAGCCGCCCTATCAGAATTGTTTTTAACCGACCAAATGAGTGCCGTTGAAGCTGATGTGCATCAACTATTAATTCGGCTTCAACCAGAACCCTGCTGGGAGGATGATGCTTTCAACTCTTTGCAAGATTTTCTTTAGCTGGACTCGTTCCCCTTTCTCATAAAATTGCCTGTAGCAACGTGTCGGCTCCAAAACGGACGGGATCGGTGCAGGGCAAGTTTGTCTCAGCTTCGACGTGAGCGATCGCGGCACGGGCAGCAGCCTCATCTAAACGATGGGTGTTGAGGGCGATCGCGACAACGGGCACAGGTGCAAAGGCTCCACCGGCTGTGGCGACCGCTTCATAAAGCTGCACAACTTCGGGCAAGGGCGGAATGGGAATTTCAGGAATGCGGCTGAGGTGGGTTTGTCCGGCACGATGCACTAGGATCAAGTGAGTCGGTTGACTGCCTCGAATCAGCGGCAATGTCGCAGTCGAAGACGGATTGAGCAGAGACCCCTGCCCTTCAATCTGCAAAATGTCGTAGTCGTTGCCATACCGCATCACGATTTGCTCCACGGCACCAGAAGCGAAATCTACGCGCACAGCATCCAGCGCCACGCCATCTCCGGCAATCATCATTCCGGTTTGTCCCGTTGCTACGAACTTTGAGCGCATTCCTCGCCTGAGCGATGCCTGATGAAGCTGTAAACTGGTAGACATTTTGCCGATCGCCATGTCAGTTCCCACGGTCAACACTCGCAAACAGGTCAGCGATCGCGCTTTTCCGGTGCCAATCGGCAGGTTGGGCGGCTCTTGGCGCATATCCCAAATCCATTGATTGGGCAGCAGCGGTTGAAAGTCGGGATCGCTGGCAAGCCGGGTATGGAGTCCGTTGGCGATCGACAGTCCGGCGGCAAGTGCCTGTTTAATTTCCTGTCGCCACTCTTGGGGCAATGCGCCTCCAGTCGGAGCCGTTCCTAGCACCAACACATCGGGTTGATAGGCAAGGGCTTCTGTGACCGATGCCACGACGGGCGCAGAACTCGTGATTCCAGTCAGATCAGCCAGAGAGGCTCCGGGCGATTGGCGATCGATGACAGCAACCACTGGCGATTCTGTGTATCGCAAAAGTGCTAGCCCAGTTTTACCGCGATCGCCTTGAATGCCTTCATGCAAAAGAATCGCCAGTCGATGATCAGATTGAATCATAGAAGCACCCTGTTATTCACAAGCCATCATTCACAAGTCATCTTAAAGCGCGCCCTTTTTTTCGTCCAAATATCGGTGAACGCCCAAGCCCGGTTGATCGGTGGGCACGATTCGCCCATTTTGAAAGGATGCACCCGCAAAGGGATCGTTGACTAGGTTGAGGTGACTGTCGAGATCAATATGATCTGCCAAGGGCGAAAGGTGAGATAGAGCGGTGTTGAGCAGAGCGCTGTCGGAGTAACAGCCAAACATGACCTTCAAGCCACAGGCTTTGGCGGTGTGAATCATCCGCAGCGCTTCAGTTAAGCCACCAGATTTCATTAGCTTGATGTTGATGCCGTGAACGCGATCGGCTAAGGGCAAAATGTCGTAGCTGGTGAAGCAGCTTTCATCCACAAAAATAGGTAGGGGCGATCGCGCATACAGTTCGGGCAAGTCGCCTTCCTGTCCTTTTGCAAGTGGCTGTTCCAGGTAATTCACACCTTGGTCTGCTAGCCAATCTGCCATCTGTAGGGCTTCAGCCAAACTCCACCCTCCATTTGCATCTACGCTAACCTGAGAAATGTGAGGAGCGGTTTCTTTAATTGCCAGCAGCATTGCTTGGTCTGCTTCGATTCCCAAAGGGCTACCTAGCTTGATTTTTAACGATTGAATCCCATGAAACGGAACCGCAGTATCGCCCTTTCCTAGCCAATCTTTCACCCGCTGTTGGGCGGCTTCAGGGGTGCTAATGCCGATGGTGACCGAGGTGGGCGGAATGCGATCGCACTCCAAGCCCCAGAGTTGCCACAGAGGGAGATTGGCGCGCTTGCCAACCCAATCGTGCAATGCCACATCCAACGCGGCTCGTGCTGCTGAAGGGAGTCGCGCATCTAGCATTAATCGCTCAATTCGCTGACCCTCCAAAGGGCTGAGGGATTTTAGCAAGGGCACAAACTTTTGTAGCGATCGCGCAATCACTTCGGTCGTTTGGGGTGCTTCTCCAATCGAAAAAGGCGATGCTTCTCCCCAACCCTGAATGCCTTCATGCTCAATTTCAACCCAAATATTAGTCGTCTGTGCAGTCGTGCCCCGGCTAATGGTCAACGCAAACCGCTTTTGTACTGTAAATGTCGCGATCCGAACCTGCATGACAAGGCATCCTGAAACGGCACTTCCAATTTCATTAAAGTAGCACTGGATTGAATAGACCTCTTGCGTGAATCAATCAGAGAGGGCAGGTTCAAAGTTGACGATCGCACCCAATTTCATTACGCCCTCCGCGACTATCAACAGCGCGATCGCCGATTTAGAAAATTGTGAGCCATGATTTTTCGGATTTAGTCTGATGTCGGCGATCGCGCTGCTGTTAAGGGTAAGCCGGCGAGAGGGCTGCGTCGGTTTGTCTAGCGCTAGCACCGGAATAGATCAAGCCCCGCTGCATATCCAGCGTGATAATTTCGCCTTCCCGAATTGCGGAGGTGGCATCTTTCACACCCACGATCACCGGAATTCCCAGTCTCAAGCCAATTACAGCAGCGTGACTAGTTAAGCTGGCATCTTCCGTAATAATTCCAGAGGCTTTTCGCACGGCTTCCATCAAATCAGCGCTGGTTCCAGACGCGACTAAAATTTCCCCTGGGTTAAAGTTACTTGCCTCAAAGCCGTTGTGTAGAATTCTTGCTCTACCGCTAACCGAGCCGCCTTGCCCAATGCCAATCCCTTTACCGCGAACCGCCGTGACGACTTCGACTTTGACCAAATCTGTGGAGCCGGAGACACCTTGAAGTGTGCCTGCTGTCATGACTACTAGGTCGCCTTCTTGTAGCAGGTGATTTTCTTGGGCAACGCTAACGGCAGCTTGAAAGGTTTGTCCAGTAGACGGAAGATCTAATACCAGCAAGGGTTTTACGCCCCAGACGAGCTGTAGTTGCCGCGCCACATCTACATGAGGCGTAATCGCCAAAATCGGCTTTTGGGGACGAAACTTGGAGACATTCCTAGCTGTTGCGCCGCTTTTAGTTAGGGTCATGATGGCAGCCGCATCGAGTTGTCCGGCAATCCGTGCGACCGCTTGACTGATGGCATTGGGGATCGATCGCCCACTGTCAGTCATCTGACGAATCGGTGGCTCTTGCTCAATCCGTAGGGCAATCTGCGCCATGGTTTTGACGGCTTCGATTGGGTATTTGCCTACTGCCGTTTCATTCGACAGCATAATCGCATCCGTGCCATCCAAAATGGCGTTTGCCACATCCGAGACTTCGGCGCGAGTCGGGCGGGGGCTGTTTACCATGCTGTCGAGCATTTGGGTGGCGGTAATCACGGGGATGCCGCGACGGTTTGCTGTGGCAATCAGGCGCTTTTGCAAGATGGGCACATCTTCAGCCGGCAGTTCCACGCCGAGGTCACCCCGCGCCACCATCACGCCATCGCTAATAGAAAGGATTGCTTCCATTTCCTGGATTGCTTCATGCTTCTCAATCTTGACGATCACCGGCACTTGCTTGCCAGCGGCAGAAATTAACTCTTTAATTTCCAGCACATCTTGCGGATTGCGGACAAAGCTCAGCGCGACCCAATCAACGCCTTGATCTAACCCGAAGGTTAAGTCTTTGCGGTCTTTGTCAGTGATCGCTTTGATAGACAAATACACACCGGGAAAGTTCACGCCTTTGTTGTTGGAAAGCACACCACCGACCACCACTTGGCAATGCAGTTCACCCGCCGATCGCTTCACTTCTTCCACGCGCATTTCCACCCTGCCGTCATCTAGCAAAATGGTGGCACCTGCGGGCACTTCATCGGCAAGTAAGTCATAGGTCACGCAATTCATGGTTTGGTTACCCGTCATTAGGTTGCTCGTGAGAATATAGCGATCGCCTGTTTTCAACACAATCGAGCCATCTTCAAACCGCCCCAGTCGAATTTTTGGTCCTTGCAAATCCTGCAAAATTCCTACGGGCTGATTCAACTCGAAGGAGAGTTGCCGAATCAACCGAATACTCCGCTGATGATCGTCGTGGGTGCCATGAGAAAAATTGAGTCGAAGAGTGGTTGCACCAGCCTCAATCAGCGATCGCAGCACATCAGGGCTACTTGTCGCGGGACCAATCGTTGCAACAATCTTCGTTCGGCGCTGGGATGCTTGCAATTGCATGGATGACTATGAGGATAAAGATTACTTAAAACTCAAACATTTCTAGATTGGGGCATTTTGCTGGAGACTTTTCTAGGCTCTCTACTCTATTCCGTACTTTTTCTGACTCTCCGGTTTCTTTTTAGCTATAAAAAACTCTGATGAAAATATAGGCTAAAACTAAATACCTGGAAACGAGATGGCAAAAGCTAGGCAATGGAATCTGAAAGATTTCATTGAGGGATAGGGCAACAGCAAAATGGTTTGAAACCCAGAGTGTTTGAAGTCAGCAAAGGGATACTATCACGTTATTGGTCTGTTATTGGGGCAATTCGACCTGCCATTCTTGCAGCGCGATCGCGATTCCGTGGCACAATTCAGGGGAAATATCTGGGTTAGCCTGCAATGCTGTTAGCTGCTGATGGGTTTGTTGCGGTTGAATCTGCTTGAGCGCCGCGATCGCGTGTAGCTGAACTCCTGCATCCTGACTTGCCAAAAGCTGGATCAATGGATCGACAGTCGATGGCTGCTGGAGTTGACCGAGTGCCAGCGCGATCGCCTGTTGGATTAGGGAATCTTGAGCAAATGGGATTAAAGATCGAGTCAGCGCTTGAGCCGCTGCGCCTTTTAGGCTGGGATCAGTCCACCGTCCCAGCGCGATCGCAATTTCTTGATAGACCTCAGCAGCTTGACGACTTGGATTGTCTAACAAACTTATTAGGACGTTGAATGCAAAAGGTGTGCCAATCCATGCCAGCGCTCGCACGATCTCTATTTGCAGGCTAGCAGGGGTATTTGCAGAGGAGCCTGCTCGGCTGAGGGCATTAACTGCTGCATCGGTGCCGATTCTTCCGAGGGCGATCGCGGCTTGTTGGCAAACGCCGATATTCAAGTCCCACAGGAGATTGCTCAATAGGTTGACCAAACCCAATTCATCAGTCAAATCAGTGCGGACGGCTAATCCGGCGATCGCGGCGCGGCGAACGGGCGCTGCCAAATCGGTTAAGGCTTGAATCAGGACAGGTGGCACCTGCGGATCGTGAAAGCTGCCGAGCGCTTCGATCGCCATTGCCCGAATCGTAGAATCTTCATCTTGCACCACCGTTAGCAAAGGCGCGATCGTGGCAGAATGGCGAATTTGCGTCAGGGCTTGGACGGCAAGTAAGCGGGTTTCCGAGGCACTTAATAGATCGGTGAGTGGGGCGATCGCGCGGGTGCCAAATTTTGCCAATGCCTCAGATGCCATTTCGCGCAGGTCATCCTCTTCAGAGTTGAGCAGTTCCACCAATGCCTGAATTGCCGCAGGATGTTTGGCATCGCTTAAAAGGCGCACTGCAAACCAACGAGTCTCTGGCTCCTCGTCTTCATCTTTCACCAGCGTAATTAGCGGTAAAATTGCGGCTTCGCCAAAGCCAGGAAATATTTTAGCAACGTCCCAACATTCCTGAAAGTCGCCCAATTTGAGGACAGCGATCGCGAAGCTGACCAACGCTGCAATTTCATCTACAGATAATTGCGTCCAGTCGCTTGTCTGGTGGTGGTGCTGTAGCGCTTGAACCACGGTTGACCAGTTTCCCTGCTGGGCAAGGTCTTCTATCTGGCTGACCCAACTTACCATGACTTAACGCACCATGACCCAACTGACCATGACACGGGCATTATCGCTTTCCCAAAAAACTAAAGGCGCGAAACTTATGTGCCTGTAGTTCAATTCTTCCTGCAAGGCGATCGCAGACTAGATGACACAGTTCAAAAATCAGTTCATCTTCCACCTTGTAATACGCTAGCGTTCCTTCGCTGCGTCGGCTTAACATGCCTGCTTGAACCATGACCTTCAAATGCTTAGAAACATTTGCCTGACTGGTATCCATTGCTTCAACTAAATCCTGTACGCATTGTTCACCATCTCGAAGCAGATTCAATATTCTGAGACGGGTGGGTTCACCCAAGATACTGAAGTAAGCAGCCAGTTGTTCAACAACTTCTGGCGGAACCGGCTGGGAAGAGTTCATTGGCAATTATGAAACAGTGTGAGGAGTGTTGATCCCCAGATTTTAACGAGTCACCCGGAACATCGCAAGGGAAGAAGTGTTCTGCAACTAAACTTTATTAGAGCTTTATGGGTGTCAATTTATCCCAAAGTCTCTAATTTGTCACTGATTTTTCACGGAGCCGCCATCATGGAGTTACCCGCATTAAGGGCTGATTGTATTCCACTGGCTCCCCATTCTGAACCAATATTTCAATAATCTCTCCTGCCACTTCCGCCTCAATTTCATTCATCAGCTTCATCGCTTCGATGATGCACACGGTTTGCCCCGACCGAATGCGATCGCCCGGTTCCACAAACGGCAGTTCATCCGGCGCGGGCGAACGATAAAACGTGCCAACCATAGGAGATAAAATTTCGAGATAGCGGCGATCGCTGTTGGGTGGCAGCGTCACTGTTGTAGATTGCGCGGGTACAACATCTGAAGATTTAGCAGCCCCTCCTGATAATGGCGAGGGTGACAGTGGGAAAATCACTTCAGGCATTCCCACGCGATTGTCCCCCGTCAAAATCTGTTCATCTCCGCGCCACCCTCGGCGGATAATCAACTCAAAATCGGAGCTTTTTAACGTTAACTCTGCAATATCCGTCTGGTTAATCGCGGCTAACAGTTCACGGAGTTCATTCAAATTCAACGACACAGTGCGTGCAGACCTCTTAGATAGGGGCTAGATGATAATGATAGGCGCTTAAAAATTTCAACTCCACCTTACTCTCGACCCAAATAGCTATCTGTGCGAGTGTCAATTTTAATGCGCTCACCTGTGGTGATAAACAGAGGCACCATGACTTGGGCACCTGTTTCTACAATGGCAGGCTTGTTTCCACCCGTGGCAGTATCCCCCTTAAACCCCGGATCGGTTTGGGTAATTTCCAGCACTACAGAATTGGGCAATTCCACTTCCATAATTTTCTCACCCCAACGAACTACGTTCACCTCCATGCCTTCTTTAAGATATTTAACGCGATCGCCAATTTGGGCAACACTTAACTGGGTTTCCTCAAAGCTTTCCATATCCATAAAGACGAAGCTATCTCCTTCTTTATAGGTATATTGCATCGTACTTTTATCTAAATTAGCTTGAGGAAGCGATTCACCCGCTCGAAACGTTTTTTCAACTACGCTGCCGGTCTGCACATTTTTTAGCTTAGTCCGAACAAAAGCGGCTCCTTTTCCTGGCTTAACGTGGAGAAACTCCACCACTCGCCAGACATTACCGTCCAGTTCAATACTTATGCCCGATCGAAAATCATTACTGGAAATCATTGGTCTAAAACTTTAGCAAATAATGATTGGCAATTCATTTTACCGCTCCGATGAGCGTAATCAAGCAATCAAGCTGAAGGAACCTTAGCAAAACTAATTTATCGCTGCGATCGCTCAGCAACCATCAGCACTTTCAGCGTCGCCCTATGGCAAGATAATAAGGTGATGCGGCTACTCTAAGCGCTCAAACATTGTGCCAATTTAGCGAGCAGTAGAGATGCAATACCCTGGAATAAATCCCCTTAAACACTGGTTGAAAATGGGGCTGAACCTGCTCCTGCTAGTGACCTTGGCGATCGGGCTAAGCGCTGCGAAGCCGATTCAAATTAGTCGCCTGCCTGCGGGAAACGCCATCACCGACGGCAACGCGCTGTTGCGCTCTGCCCTCCCGATCGACAACGCCCCAATCCGAGATCTGCAAGACAGCTTAGAAGATATTATTGGAAAACTGCGGGCACAAAGCCGTTGGGGCGCGATTACGGGCGATATTAGCCGTGCCACACGCATTGCCACCGATAAACAGGCGGCAATTTTGGCAAGCATTCCTAGCGATCGCCAGTCCAGCGCGATCGCCTTGCTCGACCAAATCAAGACAGCTTTGCCCGATTTGCAAGCCGCAACCGAAGCCAAAGACCGAGTGCAGGTGATGGCTAAACGTGCCAAAGTCCTAAATTTAGTTGGGCAAATTGAAGAACTCATGGTGCAGCAGTTTCCTTATGAAGTTCCTGAAACCTATCGCAACCTGCCTCAGCTAAAAGGACGAGCGAAGGTGGAATTTACAACCAATAAAGGCAAAATTGTTTCAGTAATCGATGGCTACAGCGCCCCCGTCACCGCTGGCAACTTCATCGATCTCGTGCAGCGTGGCTTTTACGACGGACTGCCGTTTACCCGTGCAGAAGAATCTTATGTGCTGCAAGTGGGCGATCCGGCTGGAGCGGAAGTCGGCTTTGTAGATCCCAAAACTAAGCAGTACCGAGCGATTCCACTCGAAGTAAAGGTGAAGGCTGATCCCGTTCCGGTCTACGGCATCACCTTAGAAGATGCGGGACGATTTCGCGAACAGCCTGTGTTACCGTTCTCTGCCTATGGCGCAATGGCGTTGGCGCGTCCTGACACTGACCCCAATGGCGGCTCATCTCAGTTTTTCTTCTTCCTATTTGACTCAGAGCTAACTCCCGCTGGGGCAAACTTGCTAGATGGACGCTACGCCATTTTCGGGTTTGTGGTGGAGGGGAAAGAGGTGCTTGATCAGCTTAAGGCAGGCGACAAGATCGAATCTGCTAAGGTGATTGAAGGCTTAGACAAGTTTCAAGAACCTGCTGCTGCGTAGTGTTTGGAGTTTTAACCTAAGCTGTAAACCATAGACCCGCCTGAGAACTCACCTGGTTTTCTCGGCGGGTTTTTGATGTGAATACTTAGATTCAGTCTGGTCACGCCTATTTGAGTCCATAATCTACAATCAGCGTTTTGACATTGTGGCTAGAAACGAAGTCTGCCAGGGTTTCAATTTCGGTCTGATTGAGCAATCCTAAGCAGCCGATTGTTCCTGAGCCACCCGGAATCATGCGATCGGCATCGCGATGAATGCCAATGCCGCTGCGCGACGTGGAAAACTGCGGCGTAACTGGAATAAATGTTTTGCCCATAGCAAATGGTAATCCTGCACCCCGATCGACCTGCCCGATCGCATAAAGTCCTTGGGGCAATGGCTCCCGCGATCCTGCTTTCGATGCGTTTCCTACTCGAAAAGCTTGCTTTTGAGGCTTACCAGACACCGCTTGAAACCGTTCTAGCACCTCGCCGTCGCGCACCAAATCCACATTTAGGATGCGTTCTCCAGTCTCCGTAAATTTAGAACTGAGGGTTACCCGCAAGGCTGCGACTTGAGGCGGCACCCAGCTTAATTTTGTGTTTGGAATGCCTGCATGGACTGGCGATGCGAATGGCAGTATTCCTCCAAAAATAGCCGCGATCGCCCATAGTTTTCCCTTCATCTCTATCTCCCTTGAAAATTCCAACCGTGAATAAAAATTCGCAGAACAAGCTCTTGCTCACTGAAAGTTTCAGGTGAGTAAAAGCAGGATATTTTGGCGCTGTATAGACGTATGACCCGCCCACCAAAAGACCTAGAGCAACCCTGTTATCGAGAAAAAACTGATAGCATCCGACTTGCTTTCGGGGTCGGTGCCGTAGGGTTGGCTACAGTCTGCCCCTGCAACTTTCCGTAGAAATGACTTTCAACTTGTGCTGTAAACCTACCTAGCTGTAAAACTATCTGATTGAGATACGAGTTTTATGCTGTAGATTTTTATGCAGTAGGTCGGGGATTGCAGGACGCGAGAGTACGGAGGTACGACAAATCCTCTATTCCCTATCCGCCATTCGTCATTCATCATTCGTCTTTCCTTTCTCGCCTAAAATTGATGGGAGAAGCGATTCAGGATAAGCCGACCGTGGGATTCAAAATTGGTTTGTTGGGGTTAGGAACCGTGGGAACTGGAACAGCACAAATTCTGCTTGATCCAGCACAGCGTCATCCGTTGGTGCAAGAATTGGAACTTTATCGGGTGGGAGTGCGATCGCTCGATAAGCTCCGCAACGTGGATTTGCCAGCCGATCGTTTTACGACTGATCTGGAAAGTATCGTCACTGATCCGGCGGTGGATATTGTGGTGGAAGTGATCGGTGGCTTAGAGCCTGCGCGATCGCTGATGCTGACCGCGATCGCCCATGGAAAGCACGTAGTCACGGCAAACAAAGCCGCGATCGCCCGCTTTGGCGATGAAATTTTTACCGCAGCCAGGGAAGCGGGAGTCTATGTATTGCTGGAGGCGGCAGTGGGCGGTGGCATTCCGGTAATTGAGCCACTTAAGCAATCCCTCTGCGCCAACCGCATCCACACGGTGATGGGCATTGTCAACGGCACCACGAACTACATTCTCACTCGGATGCAAACTGAAGGCGGCGACTTTGCCGATATTTTGGCAGATGCTCAACAGTTGGGCTATGCCGAAGCCGACCCCACCGCCGACGTAGATGGACTCGATGCCGCTGACAAAATCGCTATTTTGGCATCATTGGCATTTGGCGGACGAATCAAATTGCCGGAAGTGCATTGTGAAGGCATTCGCCAAGTGAGTGCTGCGGATATTGCCTATGCCGACAAGCTCAGTTTTGTGATCAAGTTACTAGCAGTCGCTAAACGCAATCCCCCAGTATCCGCAGATAATCCTGAACAACTGCAAGTGCGAGTGCATCCGACGTTGATCCCTAAAGATCATCCGCTTGCCAGTGTTAATGATGTTAACAATGCAATTTTGATTGAAGGCGATCCAGTTGGACAAGTGATGTTTTTTGGTCCTGGTGCAGGTGCAGGTCCCACTGCCAGTGCGGTCGTGTCGGACATTTTGAACATTGCCGCAATTTTGAAAGTGGGGCGTGGCAGTCAAACGTCGCTGGACGGCAAGGCGTTGCTTGACCCACTGCTGGCGTGTTCGCACCAACACTATTGCGCGATCGCCCCAATGGATGAGCTAATCAGCCGCTTCTATGCCCGATTCTCCACCAACGACACTCCCGGCGTGATTGGTCGATTGGGCACCTGCTTTGGCGATCACAACGTCAGCCTAGAATCGGTGGTGCAAACCGATGTTCACGGTGAATCTGCCGAAATTGTTGTCGTCACTCACGATGTGCGCGAAGGCAACTTCAACCAGGCTTTAACCGAAATTCGCGCAATGCCATCCGTCAACAGCGTTGCCAGCGTGTTGAGAGTGTTGTAACAAGCGGGTCAGAGGTCAGAGGTCAGGGGCTAGAATCACAGCGGAAACCCGTTCGCGTAGCGTCTCCGCAGGAGTTAACCTGAAACCCTCTAATAGCGGGGATAACCGGATTGTTGATAGCCAGAATAGTTTGGCTCTAAAGCAAGGCGTGAATTGAGGGTTAATGTTAGATCGGTGTTGGGCTTCAGCGCAATGGAATCGCTGGTCGGTTTTTGCCCCAAAAGCAAACCACCGGCTGCACCCAGCCCAGCACCCAGCAAAATCTTGGGAATGGTGACTCGCCTTCTGCCTGCGATCGCTGAAACCGCCGTAGCCCCCGCGCCCCCAATGCCAGCCCCTTTCAAAATTGCATTGCCATTAATCCCGTTGCCTTGCACATTTCTATTCGTCACCGTCTCAGAATTTGCATTGATCGCAACCCGGCTACCATTTTGCAAAATCAAGGTATCTGCAATAAACTGCGCCCCGCCATTCACGGGCACAAGCTGTCCCCTGACCTCACTT
>CASBQE010000431.1 GCA_949127665.1 Synechococcales cyanobacterium PMM_0083 | reverse complement strand
TGCTCTCGTAAAAGTTGCATGGTGGCGATCGCCAGAGCCGAATTATGAAGCTGAATCGCGCCCTGTAGCGGCAGTGGATAACGAATCGTTTTTAGCAAATGCGCGATGCTACCTTCCTCCGGATCTTCTGAGTCCGACTCTAGTTCGTATTCCTCAACCCCGCGATATTCTGCCCAGCCATTGCCCAAATCTCGTGCAATCTGCGGATAGGTCGCCACACAGCCCAACTCTGAGGCTCGTCGATGAATCACAGATGCAGCTTCCCAAGGCACCTGCCCAATCACTGCGGAACCGCCCGGTTTCAAAATGCCTGCTTTTTCCCAGGCGATCGCTGCCAGTGTTGAGCCTAATCGCTGCCAGTGTTCGCGACTAATTGAAGTAATGATGCTCACGAGGGGATAGTCGCACACATTGGTGGCATCTAGCCGCCCGCCTAGCCCCACTTCCATCACCGCCACATCTACTTCTTGCTGGGCAAAATAGAGCCAAGCTGCCGCCGTGATTACTTCAAACTGAGTCGGGGGCAAATCATCGGGCTGAATCGCGGCTATCACTTCCTGCAAGATAGATTCGAGGGTTTCTGGGGCGATCGCCTGATTATTGAGGCAAATGCGCTCTGTCCAATCAATGAGGTGAGGCGAGGTATAGCGCCCAACCGTGTAGCCAGCTTCGGTCAGAATGGTAGACAGGTAAGCGCAAACCGAGCCTTTACCGTTGCTGCCTGCCACATGGATGACAGGGACTTGCTCGTGAGGGTCGCCTAAATTTTTTAAGAGTTGCTGAATAGACTCCAGCCCCAACCGAACTCCAAAATGGCTAAAAGCTTGAAGGATTGCGTCGATCGCCAAGGTGCTAAATCAATAAAGGGGTACTATTATCCAGGGTACAGGGTATGGGGTACCGTCTACGGAGTCCAGCTTTGCTGAATGTTAGAATTTTTAGGTGCCAAATTAATCGGTGGCGGTTCTGATTCAAATGCAGTACAACTGACTCGCTCGAATATTTAACTTTGTGAAAGATGGAATCTGCTTAGGGCTGGCGGCAGCCAACTCTAAAAGAATATGCAGAAACATTGCAAACAGGCTTTTCACCTGACAGATGATGCCTTTGACGGTTAAATTCATAGGAGTCCAAATTAAGTACTGCGTGGCTGGGTTCATATCCTGATGCTTGAACCGTTAATTGAACTGAAGGGAATCTCCAAAGCGTTTGGAGAGCAAATTGTACTCGACTCGGTTGATTTAACTATTTATCGCGGGGAAGCACTGGCAATTGTGGGTCCTTCTGGCACGGGCAAATCAACGATCCTCAGGATTATGGCGGGTTTACTTGCGCCAGATGCAGGGGAAATTTGGGTGCAGGGGAAACGCCGTCAAGGGTTAATTGAGGATTCTGAAGATCCGATTGGCATTGGTATGGTATTTCAACAAGCGGCGCTGTTTGATTCTTTAACTGTGGATGAAAATGTCGGTTTTTTGCTATACGAACATTCCAACCTCTCCCATCCAGAAATTCGGAAATTAGTCAGCCACCGATTAGAAATGGTTGGGCTGGCGAATATTGGCGATCGCTACCCGGCGCAGTTATCGGGGGGAATGCGTAAACGAGTCAGCTTTGCCCGTGCCATTATGTCCAATCCTGCCAACCCTAAAGATACGCCTAAAGTGCTGTTATATGATGAACCCACGGCGGGGCTTGACCCGATCGCGTCCACGGTAATCGAAGACTTGGTGCGTCAGCTTCAACAGATTCAAGGGGGCTGCGGCACGTATGTGATGGTGACCCACCAAGACAGCACCATTCGGCGAACCGCTGATCGGGTGATCATGCTCTATCGCGGCAAAGTGCAGTGGGAGGGCAGAATTGATCAAATTGATACAACAGATGATCCTTTAATCCGCCAATTTTTTAGCGGTAAGGTGGAAGGACCGATTCAAGTAGCAGGTTAATCATTGTGTGAGGGCAGCGTATGCGATCGCGAACAGTGCGAGAAGGTTCAGTAGGCTTGCTGATTTTGGCAGGCATTGGCTTATTTATTGGGATTGCCTTATGGCTTCAAGGCATTCAGGTGGGTAAACGAAGCTTCACAATTTTCATCGAATTTGCGAATGCTGTCGGGCTACAGGTTGGGGCACCCGTGCGTTATCGCGGAGTTACCGTAGGCAAAATTGTTGGAATTCGCCCCTTGCCCAACAAGGTTGAAGTTGAAGCAGAAATCTCTCCAGCCACCACTCTGATTCCTAAAGAGGTGATCGCTCAAGTCAACCAGTCGGGGCTAATTAGTCAAAGCGCGATCGAACTTACGCCCTTAACTCAACTCCCTGCTACCGTTAAAACCACCCCTTTAGCCAAGGATTGCACCCCAGGGCTTATTTTATGCAACCAGTCGCGTTTATCTGGCGAACCTGGATTTAGCATTGACGAATTAGGGCGCGCGACGATTCGGTTTGCCAATCTGTACACTGATCCCAAGTTTTTTGCCAACGTCAACGGGGTCGTCAAAAATACTTCACTTGCCGCCGCCGAAATTGCCGTCCTCAGCCGCGAATTTACCATGCTGACCAAGGACGCTCGTTCAGAACTCAAAAGTCTGTCCTCGTCCGCTCAAGCCATCACCCAGACCGCCAACCAGCTTAGCGCCACGGCTGCTCAGGTGAATAGCCTGCTGTCCACGAACCGAGCTACCCTGGTTTCCACTCTAGAGAACATCAATGCCACCAGCAGCGACCTGCGGGTTTCTATTGGCAAACTGGGTACGGTGCTAGGCAAGGTTGAGCAGGGCGAATTCATCCAAAATCTAGAAACGCTGTCTACCAATGCTGCTAAAGCTTCGACCAATTTAAGAGCCGCAAGTGATTCGCTCAATAGCCCTGCTAATCTGCTGGTGCTGCAACAAACATTGGATTCTGCTAGGGCAACGTTTCAAAATGCTCAAAAAATTACCGCTGATTTGGATGAATTAACCGGAGATCCAAAGTTTCGGAGTAATTTAAAAAATCTGGTCAATGGATTGAGTGGTTTGGTATCCTCAACCCAACAGCTTCAGCAACAAACCCAAACGGCTCAGATTCTTGTCCCGATCGCTGCTTCTTTAAATCATCCTGCCCAAGCTCCTCAGCCCACTAATCTCACGAATATCAATAGCGACCCGTTGCCCAGCAACAAACTTCCTTTACAACAGCAAGACGTTACCCAGGAGTAGGTCGGCTGAGCAAAGCCATAGTCCTACGCTTTCAAGACTGCCTCCGTTCTCTGTCTTTCCACTCTAGAATTAACGATCGCTATTCGTCTGGTTGCTGAATCTGCTGCTGAATGCGACAGCTTAAGGGACTGTGCTTGGAGGCAAGGCGAGCTTTGCCGGAGGCTGCCCAATCCTGCATCAGTTGAATTTGCTCTTGGGCAGTGCGGGCAAGGGGCACCATTTGGCTGGCGGCTTCCAAAATATCATCGGTTACAAAGTCGCGGTTTTGGCTAAAGCCAATGTGCATCGCTTCCACTAATGTTTGCTCAATCTCTGCCCCAGAAAAATCGGGGGTTTCGTAGGCAAGGCGATCGCAATCGTAGCTTTTGAGCGTGTGAGGGCGCAGCCGTTCTAAATGGACGGCAAAAATGGCACGGCGTTCTTCTTGACTAGGCAACCCCACAAAAAAGATTTCGTCAAATCGTCCCTTTCGCAGCATCTCTGGCGGCAAGGCTTGAATATTGTTGGCAGTGGCGACGACAAAAACAGGCGTACTTTTTTCTGCCATCCAGGTTACAAAGGTGCCAAATACGCGGCTGGTGGTGCCCGCATCGCCGCGACTATCTAACCCTGAAAACGCCTTATCAATTTCGTCGATCCACAAAATGCAGGGAGCCAAAGCTTCTGCGAGTTGAATCATTTGGCGGGTGCGCGATTCCGATTCTCCAACTAATCCCGCAAACAGGCGACCGACATCGAGCCTTAATAAGGGCAGGTGCCAGTGATGGGCGATCGCTTTTGCGGTGAGCGACTTGCCTGTGCCTTGAATGCCGACCAGCAGCAAGCCGCGTGGATGGGGCAAGCCGTACTGGCGGGCGCGATCGCTAAAAGCGCCGCCGCGTCTGAGCAGCCAGTCTTTCAAATTATCCAAACCGCCAATGTCGGAAATGTTGGCGCTTGTGGGATAAAAATCTAAAATTTGAGTTTGGCGAATAATCTGGCGTTTTTCTTCCAGAATCAGTTCCACGTCTTCAAGACGAACTTCGCCGTGGGTGGCGATCGCGCGGGATAGCACTCGTCGAATGCGATCAATAGATAAGCCTTGGCAGGAGCGCACCAATTCATCCAAGGTACGCGGCTCCAAACTCTGCCCTGTTGCCCTGATCAACCGCTCCACCTCTGACCGAATTTCGGCGGCGGCTGGCAATGGAAATTCTATCACCGTGATCACTTCACTCAAATCTGCGGGAATGGTGAGTTGGGGCGACAGGATGACAATATTCTTCGGCTGAGATTTCAGCATCCGTGCAAGGTTTCGCAGTTTGCGTGAAACGGATACATCATCTAAAAACCGATGAAAATCTCGCAGGATAAAAATGGCAGGGGCACTGGCTGACAATTTTTCAATCAGCTCTAATGCCTGGAGGGGATTGCGTTTACCAACGCCTGCATCGTTCGGGTTGCCCTGATAGCCATCCACAAAATCCCAAACGTATACGGCGCGATTGCCTTGGGTTCTGGCGCTGTCGGCGATCGCGGCTTCCACCCGTTCTTCTTCCTGCGTGGGAATGTAAATTAGCGGATACCGCGCCCGTAGAAATAGCTCAAATTCATGACTAAAACTCATGTCGCTAAACTTGATAACTCAAAGTCGAATGAGTTCATTATCGTTGGGCTTTTAGCTTAAAAAAACTAATTTTGGCTAGATAACTGATCTTTAAATGCTGCCAACCCAGCCCAGCGGCGATCTGCCGCAGGATTTATCTCATTTTGTGGCAATGGAATCCCTTCACATTGCTTATCGCAGAGTTTTCGGAGGGGGATTTCTAGACAAAGCTGCTCATAAAGCCATTTGGCAGGGTCGAAATACCCCTCTGGAGACAGAGACTCTACTAAATCTTCGGGGGCAAGATCGCGATCGAGGAGCGCATGATTGAATTCTTCAGCCGCTTCATCCAGCCAAATCAGTTCTGCTGGTGTAATAGACAGGCGATAGTTATATTGCTGTAAACAGCGATCGCAGGTAAGAGTAATAATGACCTCTGCCTTGCCTTCCACTTCTAAATAGTTGCCCTGATGCTTAATGCGAACCAGTCCTTTGACGGGCGTGAGCGATCCTAACTCTGGTATCACTTCATCAATCTGCTGAACATCGGTTTGCTCAGGTAACCGGGTCAGCCAAGGAATATGAATGGGTTCCATAGTGCTATCTTTTCCTCCACACCTTGCCCCTGTTGATCAAACTGTATTTTTCACCAAAGATACAACCAGACGGCGATCTGGCTCTTGACCTCGACTTTGGGTTTCCAAATCGGCATATTCCTTCAATATTGTATGCACTTGGCGGCGTTCTGCAGCAGAAAGTGCTTTCAACTCTACCTCGCTGCCTGTTTCACGAACTTTACTAGC
>CASBQE010000430.1 GCA_949127665.1 Synechococcales cyanobacterium PMM_0083 | reverse complement strand
ATATTGACCAACTCAAAAACCTCAGTTCCAAAGCGATCATTAAACAATCGCAACTGTCTCCCCTCAAAATCCCCTTTTTGGTGCGCCGACTGCGAAAAGAGTTAAGCCGCGAAATTCCCGATTTGCAAACATTTCCGGGTATGGAGCCAGTGCTGCGATCGCTAAAACAACAGGGCAACTGCCTCGGCATTGTCACATCCAACTCCCGTGAAAATGTGCAGGCATTTCTCAACGCTCAAAACTTGCTCGATGTCTTTGACTTTGTAGAGTCTGGCTTAGCGCTCTTTGGTAAAGATAAAGTAATCCGGCGGGTGGTCAAACGGCAACGGCTAAATCTAGCCGACCTCGTTTATGTGGGTGACGAAACCCGCGATATTGAAGCCGCTCGAAAAATCGGCATCCCAATTATCTCAGTCACTTGGGGCTTTAACTCCAGTCAAGCATTAGCGGCAGAAAATCCCGATTTTTTGATTCGCCAGCCAGAAGAATTGCTGCAAATAACAAAAACGAATGACGTTCGCGGTAGCGTCTCCGTAGGAGATATGGCGAATGATGAATGATGAATGATGAATGGCGAATGATGAATGGCGAATGGCGATTGTCAACAAGCGATCGCCCTGGCAATGTTGAGCCATGCGAAACGCACCATGACGTTACAAGTAACTGGTAAAGTAGCTGAAACCTAAACCCTGAAACCTAAATCCTGACGGCTCAGACCCAAAGACTACACCGCACACCGAACTCTCAACGCTGAACCATGACTGATTCATTACTTCAAGTTGATCAATTGAGCATTGCCTATCCGACGCGGCATGGGCAACTAGGAACTGCCAAGCAGGAGCCAATTTGGTCGGTGGATGGGGTTTCTTTTGAATTACGGGCGGGCGATCGCTTGGGGTTAGTGGGCGAGTCGGGCTGTGGCAAATCAACGCTGGGGCGAGCCTTGCTGCGGTTGCTGCCAGCGGGAAGCGTCACTCAAGGCAGCATTCAGTTTGCCGGACAGTCAGTGTTAGACCTTACGCCCTCCGCGCTGCGCCGCTTTCGAGGTGAGTCTGTGGCGCTGGTGTTTCAAGACCCCATGACGCGGTTGGATGCGCTGATGACGATTGGCGATCACTGTGTAGAAACGCTGCAAGCTCACCAGCCAAAACTATCGAGATCGCAGGCAAAAGATCGGGCGATCGCCGTGCTAGAAGCGGTGAAGATTCCTGCCAATCGCTGGGCGCAGTATCCCCATGAGTTTAGCGGCGGGATGCGGCAGCGGGTGGCGATCGCCCTGGCGTTGCTGCTGAATCCCAAGCTGATTGTGGCAGACGAACCCACCACCAGCCTGGATGTGACGGTATCTGCCCAAATTTTGCAGGAATTAACGCGCCTGTGCAGTGAGCGAGATATGGCGCTGCTGCTGATTTCCCACGATTTGGCGCTGGTGGGGGAATACTGCGATCGCATTGCCGTCATGCACTCCGGTAAATTTGTGGAAACAGGCGAAACTCAGTCAGTCCTTACCCATCCGCAGCATGATTACACGCGATCGCTGTTGCAAGCCGCCCTCCATGTGCAAGCGATCGATGCTTCCCAAACCCCAAACCCAGCCCCCCAAACTTCGACCCTTGCCACACCGCTTCTGCGACTTCAAAATCTCACAAAGCACTACAGTTTAGAATCCAACCTGATCGCTCGATTAGTTTCTGGCAAAGGACAAACTTTGAAAGCCGTGGACGACATCACGCTGGAGATTTATCCGGGCGAAACTTTGGGATTAGTGGGAGAATCGGGCTGTGGCAAAAGCACTCTGTCGCGCACAATTTTGCAGCTTGTGCGTCCCACGTCTGGCAGGGTTGAGTTTTTGGGACGCAACCTGCCAGACTTAGCTCGTGCAGCCATGCAGCGACAACGGCGACAGATGCAAATGATCTTTCAAGATCCGCGAGCCTGTCTCAATCCGAAAATGACGGTGGGGCAAAGCATTGCCGATCCGCTATTGATTCACCAATTAGCCACCCCGATCGCTGCCAAAAAAACGGTGCTAGAGATGCTAGAACGAGTGCGCTTAACTCCCGCCGCAGCGTATTACTCCTGCTATCCATCGGAGCTTTCGGGTGGGCAACAGCAGCGAGTGGCGATCGCCCGTGCCCTGATTACCCGTCCCCAACTGGTGATTTGCGATGAACCTGTGAGTATGCTGGATGCCACGGTGCAAGCACAGGTGTTGGACTTGATGCAGGAACTCAAACAAGAGTTTCACCTGACTTATCTCTTTATTACGCACGATCTTTGGGTGGCGCGTTATTTTTGCGATCGCATTGCCGTGATGCAAGCTGGAAAAATCGTTGAACTGGGGCAAACCCACGACATTTTCACAAACCCGCAGCATCCCTATACTCAAACCTTGTTGCAGGCAGCACCATTGTTAAGGAGGGGGTAAATGAGGTTTGGGGCGAGGCGTTAAACCGAACTGTTCAGATTTTGGATTCTAGGAGCGATCGCATTTCTTGGATCAAGATTTCTTGTTCTTTGCGTAAAACTTCTAGGCGATCAAGAATTTCAGGCAAGCGCTTTTGAGCATCTGGTTGATCCAACTGAGTGAATTGAAATGCGTTTGCGTGATTAAACAATTTGAATGTGCGTCCGAATACCCAGTAAATCAACTTGAGAGGTGCTTGTAAGATGAATAGCCATGCTTGCTGAATGAATCGGGCAATCGCTCCTAACAACCCCCAGCCGGATAAGAGTACCAGTAAAATCACTGCGATCGCCCACACGGGATGAGTCACCGCCCAAGCCACAACCGGATGTTCTGCTATCCACATTTGAACAGAAGTAGTAATCATGTCTTGAACGTTTTTCGCGATCGCATTATTCAGATGATTCGCTTTTTATAATATTTCATTCAGTGCAAGCTTAGCTTTTTATGCCATTCGAGCAATGCTCCTCAAAGATGGTTTTATTTTCACCGCGATCGCTGACTCACTCAGCTTGCCAATGCAGATATTCTTTTTATGTTACAGATGTAGTATATCGCTGAGCGATTTCTAGATTCACTCGTTATCATGGGTGAATGTTTGTGTTCTGGCGATCGCTTCTGCCGCTGCATTTCCCCATGCTTCACCCCCATTCCTATGACCTATTTCGATCATTTTGATTCCTACAATTCCAAACAGCCGCAAGCGCAGGGGCTTTTGAGCGCAGGATGGCGACCTTATTACCGACAGATCGACCCTAAATTTTTGGCGGATTTGGTACTGCGAGACACGCCTGAACTTGCCCACAAATGGTTTAGTCTCAACAGCAACTTGGCAAACATTGCCGGACGCAATGAGTTTGCTTGGTGGGCAAATATAATGAATTTGTTTTCCGCAGAGGCACGATATCACGTCGATGATTTTTGGAGCTACATCACTCCTGATCCGCCTTACCCCGACCATCGTTTTACCGATGTGTTAAGTGTGGAAACACCGATTAAACCGATGATTAGCCGGGATGAAATCGCGATCGATCATGTTTTCAGTCGGCTGCGAGAAATTATCATTCTCAAGATCCTTAAGTTTTTAGGAAGACCCACCCTCGTTACTCAGCATTATCTCGATCGCTTTTTCTATTTTCCGATTGAGCAATTTGCCAATTGGGAACGCCTAGATGTGATCAACACTGCCTATGGCTACTGGAAAGACCCGGAAATGTGGCTGCAAATTGACAATGTGGGAAAAGAACGCCGTCTGACTTTACTAGCGCGCGATCTCAGACCCCTGGTTCGTAAAGTCACCCACGGGCTGGCAGTCATGCTCAGCGGGTATCAGAGCCGCGTGGGACAGATCCAATCCCAGTTTTCGATTCGCAGCTTTCCCCAAGACATTCAAGACTTTACCGATGTGGTGCAGCAAGCGATTTTGGATCAAGATCAACTGGCGGTGCTGGTGAGCGGTGAACCGGGCACGGGTAAAACCGTGTGGACTCAGGCGATCGCCAAAGAAATTTTGGTGTCCCTCGGCTACGTCACCTTTATTTTGGATCACGATGCCGTGCAAAACTTCGCCCCGCCGCCTTACCTAGAGCGCATTTGCCTGATCATCAACGAAGCCGATAATCTCGCCCAAGATCGCTCTATGGAAGTGGCACAATATAGCAACAAAACCGAACACATCCTCAGCTTGCTCGATGGCACTCTCTACCGCAGCGTCATCGACGAAATGGGAATGCAATCCGATCAAAAACTCGTGATTCTGATGACCTGTAATACAACCGAACGCCTCGACCCCGCCATGCTGCGTAAAGGACGCATTGATTTGACCTGCGAATTTACCCACCGCTTCGTTTAAGACGACGAGATTAAAACTTAAAACTTTGCTACTGCCCAAATAAAAAGGTAGACATCAACCCGAAGTCACCCTTTCTGAAAAGGATTCACCCTAGCCAACGCAACCAATCTCTTGATCTCGAAATGGTGGTTGATGTCTACCGCAGTTCATTCACCTGTGGTCTTATATTCGCAAAGCGATATGTCAATGTCGTGTTTCAGAGATGAACTTAAAATGACAGATAGGAAAGCTTGAATTAAGCCGATGTGAGGAGCAAAAAGCGCAGTCCTACGTCCGAATAACAGATGGCACTGTCATCACTTTTCTGTAACGAAATTGTTGTCCAAACGTCATCTCCCTTCGCTACAGTTTGAATTAACCGCTATAAAATTCAATTCAAAATAGGACTCTGATGAACACTTCACCTAACCAGCCTGAATCTCAAAGATTTTCATGGAAAAAGTCCGCTGCTTATCTAACGCTGCCGCTGTTTGGCGTGGGTGTGGCATTGACAGGCGATCGCTGGGTTTCCTCCAGTGCAGTGGCACAGCAATCTGTCGTAACTCCGGTGGCGGCAGTTCGTCAGGCGAACCCTGTGAAAATTGCCCAAGCGCCCAGCCGCAGTAGTGGCATTCTTGCAGGCAGTGATCCCAACTTTGTCGT
>CASBQE010000429.1 GCA_949127665.1 Synechococcales cyanobacterium PMM_0083 | reverse complement strand
GTGTTTCTAGCGATCGCCGCTATCACTACGCCTACACTCATGTGGTTGGGCGATGGCGTTACGGCACGATTATTCCTGGGAGTAAATGCGATTCTTTGTTTCGCGTTGGCACGGCTTGTTGTTAAACCAGAAGGACGGATCGCATGAGCATTCAAGTGGAAGGAACAATTGAGCGCAAAGGATTTGGGACGGGCACTTGGGCGCTAGTCAGCAGCAAGGAAACCTATGAACTGCACAAAGCTCCGGCTGATTTGCAAAAAGCTGGATTAAAGGTAAAAGTATCGGGTCAGATTCGTGAGGATGTGATGACGATCGCCATGATTGGTCCGGTTCTGGAAGTCACCAGTTTTGAGTTAGTGGATTAAGAGTTGGGTCTGGAAAATAAGGCGATCGCTTGCAATAGTGCCACCCACGCTTGAACATCCTCGTTTTTCAGTAGGAAAGCAACGAGCAGTTTTTGATTAGGCATCTTCTAGATTGCAACATTTGTTCACTTATTTCGTTTACAACTCTTAAACTGTAAGGTGAGGTGATAACAAGCTGGAAGTTTTGGGATGCCCTAACTGATGGGCAATAGAGCTAACACTTTGTCATCAAAATGACCATTTACACATTGGGTTCTTGCATTCATGAAAGAGAGTAGGCTCCCTGTCTTCCAACGCTTAAAGCAGGATTTGAAGAACGACCTGATTGCCGGGTTGCTGGTGATTATTCCGCTGGCGACCACGATTTGGTTGACTTTTGCGATCGCAAGCTGGGTGGTTGATTTTCTAACGCGCATTCCCAGTCAAATTAATCCATTTGGTGGACTCAATCCTGCACTGGTAAATGTTCTAAATCTGCTGCTAGGACTAGCAGTCCCGCTATTTTGCATTTTGGTCATTGGCTTGATGGCGCGCAACATTGCCGGACGCTGGCTGCTCGACATGGGAGAGCAAATGTTGCAGGCAATTCCCTTGGCGGGAGCCGTCTATAAAACGCTGAAGCAGTTGTTAGAGACTCTTCTAAAGGATTCAGGCAGTCGATTTAGAGGGGTGGTGTTAGTCGAATATCCTCGTCCTGGTATTTGGGCGCTGGGATTTGTTACGGGTGTGATTAGCGGCGAGGTTCAATCTCATTTTCCCCGGTCAATGCTGAGCATTTTTATTCCAACGACTCCAAACCCTGCCACGGGCTGGTATGCGATCGTGCCAGAATCCGAGGTGATTAATCTATCCCTGCCGATTGAAGATGCTTTCAAGGTGATTATTTCTGGCGGAATTGTTAGCCCAGAGATGGCAGTTCCCAACTCATTGCCGCCTTCTAGTAGTCGTCCTTTAGATTCTTTGATGGAACCGAATCGGCAAGCGATCGCCATTGAGAACGATTAGCCCGATCAAACATCCGCTAAACCTTGTTAAGATGACTGGGCTGGGATTCAAAACTGAAGCCAGTCTTTTTTTTGGAATGCCATCATGCAAGCTCGTAGAATTGCGCGGGAATTAGCCCTGCTAAGTATTAGCCAGCTTCCTGCCACTCAGGAAAACCTAGAAGCGCAGCCTTTGCAAAATGTGGTGGTGGCAGCGGTGCGCACCTTAACATCCGAAGTGCAAGATGCCCTAGAAACCGCCTCAGCAGAATTACAGCAAAGCAATACGCGCTTGTTGAACAGTGAAACTCGTGCGACAGATGTTGCTAGCGCCCACGCCATGGTGACTGAGGCAATCACGCTAACTCAAACGGCAATTAACCGCTTAGGCGCTGCGATCGAGCTTCCCGAAATGGTGCAGCTTGCTAATCAGCATGATGTCCGTGCTTATGCCCTGGAGATCATTCAAACCATCAAAGCAAATCGTCAAGAAATTGACCAATTGTTGACCGATGCGCTAGTAGATTGGCAGTTGGGCAGGCTGGCAACCATCGATCGCGATCTCCTGAAGATTGCCGTTGCCGAAATCGTGTATTTGGCAGTTCCTCAACGAATTGCCATTAATGAAGCGGTAGAACTGGCAAAACGCTACAGCAGCGAAGATGGACATCGCTTTATTAATGGGGTGCTGCGTCGCGTCGTTGATCGCGTCAGAGCAGACAGCAAGTCTCCACAAAACCGCTAGAGTTGGATTCGTATTTCCGGTTGCAATCAGTTTAAGGAAAGGGCAATGACGTTTGATTGGTTTCGCCGCCGCCACGATAATCAGGAACCCAAACCCGCTGCTCCGGCGGAACAGCCCACTCAACCTGATTCTGAGCCTGAAACCGTTGACACGTCTGAAGACCAGTTAAAGTGGGCAAAAATCGCCTACGAAAACATTCGCAAACGTCAGCAGGAAGCGGCTCAAGCGCAAATGGCTGCCGCGATCGCTGAACCTGATGCCGCTGAAAAAATTGATTCGCCTGAAATAGACCAACCGGAGAGCGATCGCCCTCAGCCAACCATTGATGAACCCGTCGAGCCTGCACCAATCGCTGAATCTGAACCTGTTGCTGAATCTGTACGAATTGTCGAGTCCGAAACTATTGCTGAATCTACACTAGAACCCGCGACTCCCTTACCCTTTTGGGCAGCCGCCGAAGCCGATCGCCAAGCCCGACTCGAAAAACTCCGGGAAACCGCGATTCCCGCTCCTGAAGCTCTCCCATCTATCCCATCCACTCCCCTACCCGACTTCACCCCATCCACTCCCCTACCCGATTTCACCCTCGACGAAGGCTTCATCTGGTCATCTGAAATTCTTGCCTCTCAAGGTCGTGGTGCCGAAGACATTTCCTTGGAAGAAATTACCTGGCTGAATAAACTGCGCCAAGGATTAGATAAAACTCGACGGGGGCTGGTGAACCAACTGCGGGCGATCGTCGGTCAGGGTCCGCTAACTCAGGATGCCGTCATCGAAATCGAGTCAGCATTGCTACAGGCTGATGTCGGCGTAGCTGCAACCGATGCCATTATTGCCGCCCTACAACAGCGCTTAAAAGCCGAAGTGCTGCCTCCCGATGCTGCGATTACCTACCTGAAAGAAATTCTGCGCGACATGCTCGATCGCCCTCTAGGCAACACCATTAGCGCCGCTTTTGCACCCAAACCAGACACGCTCAACATCTGGCTGATGACGGGCGTAAACGGGGCTGGCAAAACCACCACCATCGGAAAACTGGCGCATATTGCCCAAAAATCGGGCTACAAATGCCTGATTGGTGCCGCCGACACCTTTCGGGCTGCGGCTGTGGAGCAAGTCACAGTTTGGGGTTCGCGTAGTGGCGTAGAGGTGATTGCCAATCCGGGCAAAAACACCGATCCGGCGGCGGTGGTCTTTGATGCCATCACCGCCGCCCAATCACGAGGTAGCGATTTACTGTTGATCGACACGGCGGGACGGCTGCAAAACAAAAAGAACTTGATGGATGAACTCAGCAAAGTGCGCCGAATTATTGACAAAAAAGCCCCCGATGCCACCGTAGAATCCCTGCTCGTGCTAGATGCCACCTTGGGACAAAACGGCTTGCGTCAAGCGGAAGTATTTTCAGAAGCGGCACAAATCAGCGGCGTAGTGTTGACTAAGCTAGACGGCACTGCAAAAGGCGGCATTGCCCTGGCGATCGTCCAACAACTCGGTTTACCCATTCGTTTCATCGGTGCTGGCGAAGGCATTGAAGATTTGCGCCCATTCTCCAGCTACGAGTTTGTGGAAGCCTTATTAAACGGGTAGGGTGCATTTTGACTTCGCTCAACGCACCTCCAACTAATTTGGTCTAGTTTGACGGGCTGTCTTTTGACAATTCTCCTGACGCGCCGTAGGTTGAAGTGTTGTGAAAGCTTTTTCTGATTGCCAAAGCGGTCGAATGAGGTAGGAAACCGAGTGGATCTACTGTTGATCATGGTTTTGGGGTTTCTCGGCAGTTTTGGTCACTGTGTGGGGATGTGCGGTCCGTTGACGATCGCATTCTCGTTATCGCAAAAAGATTCTGCCGCTCCAACTTGGCAACAGTCGCTTTACTTCCACGGACTCCTGAACGTGGGTCGAATTTTTAGCTATGCGGCGATCGGTGCTGGAATTGGTGCCTTGGGATCGGTTCTAATCGCAGGCGGACAGCTTGCCGGAATCGAAAGCGGCTTACGGCGAGGACTGGCAATTTTCACAGGTGGTTTGCTGATTTGGATGGGGCTGGTTCAGGTTCAACCCAACCTGCTGCCTAAAATTCCTCTGCTTCAACTCTTTCAAGGAAGATTTCATCAAACCCTTAGCGCCGGGATGATTAAGTCTCTTGGCTCCCGCTGGTGGACTCCGCTAATGTTAGGACTGACTTGGGGACTCGTGCCCTGCGGCTTTCTATACACTGCCCAAATTAAAGCAGCGGAAACTGGCAACCTATGGCACGGCATGGTCACAATGCTGGCATTTGGACTTGGAACGCTGCCCTCCATGCTAGGAATCGGCGTATCTGCGTCATTGCTGAGTGCCGATCGCCGCAGCCAACTATTTCGCATGGGCGGGTGGGTGACGATCGCGATCGGGATGCTCATATTGTTCCGCACCGGGGAAATGGAAAACTACACCGGGCATGGAGCCTTAGCTCTGTTGATGCTGGCGCTGATTGCTCGTCCAATTAGCCGGCTTTGGGCTGCGCCGCTTAAATATCGCCGGGGTTTAGGGGTAGGTGCATTTGCCCTTGCTGTTGCCCATAGCCTTCATAGGGTGCAGCACAATCTCAACTGGAATTTAGATGCGATCGCGTTCATGCTGCCAGAACAACAAGCCGCGCTGTGGTCAGGAGTGATCGCGCTGGCTTTGATGACTCCTGCCGCCGCCACCAGTTGCGATCGCGCAGTCCGCGCATTAGAACGCTACTGGCGATGGATTCATCTGCTCAACATTCCAGCCCTGATTTTAGGAGTCGGTCATACCCTGTGGCTCGGCTCTCACTACTTCGGGGC
>CASBQE010000428.1 GCA_949127665.1 Synechococcales cyanobacterium PMM_0083 | reverse complement strand
ATCTGCTGAAGTAAGGTTGCGATCGCCCTTTCTCTCTGTGGATCTTTCCCCTGAGCATATTCAATCGTCATCGGCACTTCAATATCAGGGATTACACCTTTTCCTTCAAGTCGCTGGTTGCCATCTAAATATACATCGGCGACTGCGACATATAGCAAGTTGCCATCTTGCATCAAAAAGGCACGTCCCGCAACGACTGCACCGGGAGTTTTGGCACCTACAACCGTACCAATCTTGTATTGCTGAAAGCCATAGGCAAGAATTTCCTTAGCGCTGCGGCTGCCTTCGTTCACAATCATGACCACAGGTTTGTTCCATTGGGCTTTAATCAGATTGCGATCGCCGCTGCGAGGAATGCTCGTCAAGCTTGGACCCCGCGCCGTGTAAATATTCAGCGCAGTTAGCGGCGCACCACCCCAGCCATCCCGCAGATCCAGCACCAAACCATCCGCCTCTCGCAGTTTTCCATAAATTAGATCTTCCTCAAGCTGCTCTTGATATTGGTCGCCTGCATAAGACCAGAGGTGAACATAGCCAATTTTTTTGCCCTCTTGCTGCAAAATGCGAGTGCTGGCACGTTGAGTATCCAAAAACATCGTCAGCGGGTCAAGCAGTTTAGGCGTAACAGAAATATCTTGGGGAGCGCTATTGGCTGACCGCTGCACTTGCAGCACCACTTTCTGTCCAGCTTTTCTTGCAAACGATCTCATCGGATGAAACGGGCGACCATCGGCATTCAGCAGTTCATCACCCAGTTGCAAGCCTGCCTGCGCCGCCGGACTGCCTTCTAACACGCCGCTGATAAAGGTTTTGTTGGCGATCGCTTTGGTGAAAATACCAATGCCGCTATATTCCAGCTTGTTTTTTGGAAAAATATCTTTAGGTAAGTTTTTCAGTTCCCGGCTGCGCGGCTGAAAAATACCCAACAGTTGGTAATATGCCGTTTCGTTTGGCGTATAAAAGCGAGTGTGGGAAGTTTTTAGCTCGGATATCATGGCATTCACCACAACCGCCAAATCATCCGCCGACTGAGCTTGAGCCGCTTGAGGCACATATTTTTCGCGTAAGACTTTCCAATCTACGCCGTTAAATTTGGCATCAAAGAAGTTATCATTCACGGTTTTCCAAGCCTGATCAAAGGTTTTGACCTGAGGGGAAGCCGCTTGAGAAATGACCGGAATTATCAGCCAGCCCAGCAAAACCAGGGATGCTGCCAAAACGCTAGCTATCCAGGCACGAGTTTTTATGAATTTGAAGTGACGCATAGTAAATCCAGTGCTACTTTAATGGAATTGAAAGTGCCTTTTGAGGTTCCCTGCCATGCAGGTTCGGATCGCGACATTTACAGTACAGAATCGGTTTGCGTTGACCATTAGTCGGGGCACCACTGCCCAGACCCCTAACATTTGAGTTGAAATTGAGCATAACGGCATTCAGGGTTGGGGAGAAGCATCGCCTTTTTCGATTGGAGAAAGGCTAAAAGCTCAAGTCGGGGTCAATCAAGCGGATGGACAGATTATTTGTACGACATTGGGTTAAGGGCAAGTCCATGACTTTCGGCTGTTCAAGCTAGATTGTCTGCCGATGCTACTTGAGCCGTTATGGTTGGTGGATTAGGGCTATCAAGAGATTGCTCGGCTACATTCAAACAGTGATCCTTCAACTAAGAAGACCCGTAAGGGCAAGCTGATTAAAGCGGAGCGTCAGCAGAACCGAAATCTAGCCCGATTACGAGTGGTCGTTGAGCCTATGAATCGTCAGTTCAAGATTTTTCGGATTCTCGCTGAACGCTATCGAAATCGACGCAAACGCTTTGGGTTGGGTTCAACCTGATTGCAGCGATCGGCAAGAGCGATCGCGCCACAAAAAAATGTGCAGTTGATCAGCAGTTACTCTACTCAGCCCGTTTTCGCCTCCCCCAAGTGGATTTTTCTTCTAAGGTAAACGGTTGGTTCACAATTTTCCAAATCGGCGATCGCGCTGTTGATAGTCGCGTAGGGCGTAATGAAATTGGGTGCGATCGAAGTCTGGCCATAGCGTATCTGTGACATAAATTTCGCTGTACGCCATCTGCCAAAGCAAGAAGTTGCTAATCCGCATTTCGCCGCTAGTGCGAATTAACAAGTCTGGATCACAAATGCCAGCAGTATAAAGATGGCGCTCAAACTGAGCTTCATCAATTTGCTCTAGGTCAATTAGTCCTTGCTGAACTTTTTGAGCGATCGCCCTACACGCTTGCACAATCTCCTGCCGTCCACCGTAGTTTTTTGCAACCGTAAACTGAATCCCCTGATTATTTTGGGTCGCCACCACAGCTTGGTCAATTCGATTCCGCAGGATCTCAGGCAAGGCACTCAAATCTCCGGCAAATCGGATTTTGACATCCGCACGAATCAGTTCCTCCAGTTCTCGTCGAAGCACTCGTTCGTACAACATCATCAAAAATTCAACTTCCTCCAGAGGTCGACCCCAATTTTCAGTTGAAAAAGCATAGACCGTCAGCGCCTGAACGCCCCAATCTTTACAACAGCGAAGCAATTCCTTTAAAACATCCGCTCCCCGTTGATGCCCCCGAACCCTGGGCATCCCGCGCTGCTGTGCCCACCGACCATTGCCATCCATAATCACGGCAACATGTTTTGGCAAACGCTCTTGTAGAAGGTCAGCAGGCAATTTTTGCAAGGCAACTGATTGTGCAGTCATGATTTCTCCATCGATTGTGCCCTAAGTCTAGTGAAGCTCAGGCTAGGAAAATTTGGGTGCATTGCCTATCCAGTCTTTATCTATTTTTTACGTTTGCGCCATGGCATGACTTGTTTTACTAATGACCACGAATTAGTAGCCAATTGGCGACCAATGGTTCGCAAATTAGGTGCGACCGCTTCGCGATCAACGGACTGGGATAAGCGCGCATCCAAAAGCTCCTTTAGTTTACTGCTCGTCAAAGGACGATTTAATATGCCCCGCTCCGCTAAGGAAATAGAGCCTGTTTCTTCAGATACAACGACACAAATGCAATTTTCGACCCGTTCTGTAATTCCCATTGCCGCACGATGACGAGTGCCCAACTGGCGAGAAGCGCTTTGTTCAGATAAAGGCAAAATTATGCCAGCCGCCACTACTCGGGTATCGCGAATCAGCACTGCTCCGTCATGCAACAGTGTAGTCGTTTGGAAAATTGTTTGTAAAAGCTCTTTTGAGACTTCTGCATTGAGGCGCACTCCCGGAACCGAAAAGTCGCGTTCATCAATGGGACTGGCTGTTTCGATGATCATCAATGCGCCTGTGCGATTTTGGGAGAGTTCTTTTACCGCATCAACTAATTCATCGACTGTATCGGTAGACTTGTGAGCGCTCCGTTGATAAGGCTGAATCAGTTGTAAAAGCTGACCTCGACCCAACTGCTCTAAAAATCGACGAAATTCTGATTGCAGAATAAATGCCATTGCCACGGCAGAACCAACCACCAGATTGCTCAACACAAAGCTAAGCAGTCTTAGCTCCAAGCGGGTACTAACGGCAGCCGCCAGCATGAGAACGATAAACCCCCGTACCATCCAAAGAGTTCGTCGTTCACCAATGATGACCAGCATCATATAAGTCAGGGTAATGACCAACCCAACATCTAACAGCGACCACACTGCTTCGGCAATATTTTCAGGCAGAAATCTGGTGAGCAGGTTTTGGAAGGCTAAAAAGCTTAAGGATTTTGTCCAACTAGGATTCGCTAGCCATTGCTTCAACAAATCTCCCATTGATCTGGTTGAACCTTGCGCCGTTTGAGGTCATGCCATGCTGTGCAGTCAGGCTCAGTTACCCTGAGACTCGATCGCTCCCTTGTCGTAACCTTTCTGGCAACCGATCCTGACGAATCAGATCATCATTGGTTTCACGCTGCAAGATCAAGTTTGCTTCGCCATCGTTAACCAATACTGCTGCGGGACGAGGAATACGATTGTAGTTGGATGACATGCTGTAATTGTAAGCTCCTGTCGCCGGAATGACGAGAGCATCTCCCGATGCCGCAGCAGCTAATTTGGCATCTTTAATCAGCACATCGCCTGATTCGCAGTGCTTTCCGGCGATTGTGATGGTTTCTGTTAGCGGTGCAGACATTCGATTCGCAATCACTGCTCGATAAACCGATTGGTAGGTAATTGGGCGAGGATTATCGGACATACCGCCGTCTACCGACCAGTAGGTACGCAGGTTAGGAATGATTTTTTGTGCGCCTATGGTGTATGCAGTGACGCAAGCAGAGCCAATCAGCGATCGCCCCGGTTCAGAAATTAGCTTAGGGTAAGGCACCTGATGAGTATCACAGGCTTGGGCGATCGCCTCCGACACCGTTTTCACCCATGCTTCAATGCTGGGGGGATCATCCGATTCGGTATAGCAAATGCCTAACCCGCCGCCAATATTCAAAATTGCGATCGGCAAACCGTAATGAGTTGCTTTGAGCAACCACTGCACCATCACAGCCGCCAGATCATGGTGCGGTTCCAGTTCAAAAATCTGTGAGCCAATGTGAGCATGTAGCCCAACGCAGGATAACTCTGGATGTTGTACGAGAAATTGAAAGACCTGATCCAACTGGTTTAGATCGAAGCCAAATTTGCTATCAATGCTGCCAGTACGAATGTAATCGTGGGTATGGCACTCAATCCCTGGTGTCAGGCGAATCATCACTCGGATGGGGAGTTCTGAGTTCTGACTTCCGAGTTCTGAGGGATTTGAGTGCCTTTCATTAGAGATTGCTACGAGGGTCTTTAGCTCCAGCCAGTTATCTATCACAATGGTGCAGCCTGATTGCGCAGCAAACACCAATTCATCCCGCGATTTATTGTTGCCGTGCAGGTAAAGCTTGGTCGGATCAACGCCTGCTTGCAGCGCCGTGTAGAGTTCGCCGCCGGAGACTACATCAATGCCTAATCCTTCGGATGCCACGATCGCGCAGACCGCCAAGCAATTCCATGCTTTCGATGCGTAGATCACCTGCGATTCGCCGGGATAATACTTTGCAAAGGAATCCCGATATTGCCGACAAGCAGTCCGCAGAGTTTTCTCATCTAATATATAGAGAGGAGAACCGAATTTTTGCAGCAAATCAACGACATCGCAGCCTCCCACTTCTAAGTGATCTGCCTGGTTTACATCAGTAGTTAGCGGAAACACTCGTTGATTCGGCGAAAACGAAGCATTAGAAAGTTCTGACAAATAGCGACGACCAGATTGAGTTTCGATGGGGCGAGTCGATACCATTGCGCGATTGAAAGTCCTAAATAGCAGGTAAACAGCAATTGTTAACTATATCAGTTTACAATCGACTGCCAATGATATCTTAGATCGATTGACTTTTGTGCGTAATCTTCAAGTTGGAGTGCTGACTCCTCAATATCTGACTGCTGCCCTTGATCTCGATCGCCGTTGTTTGGGTGGATTGTGGCACTTAGACGGCTACCAGCGAGAAATTGACAGCCCAAATAGCGACTTACTCGTGTTGCAAAGACTTGAAGCCTCCGACACCCGACACTCGCCTTCTCTTCTCGCGATCGGCTGCTCTTGGGCAATTTTAGAAGAAGCCCACATTACCTTATTAGCCGTTGAACTTGACTATCAACGACAAGGATTAGGGCAAGCATTGCTCTGCTGCTTGTTAAAGGCTGCCCACGATCGCGGCTTAGAGCGGGCGACTCTAGAAGTGCGGGTGTCCAATCAAGCGGCGATCGCGCTATACGAAAAATTTGGTTTTCAAACCGCAGGACGGCGCAAGCGCTATTACGCCGAAACGGGCGAAGATGCACTGGTGCTATGGCGAGGCGGATTGCATCATCCCCACTTTCCAGCAACCTTGGCAAATTGGCAGCAAGCAGCAAGCGATCGCTTGGGGCGATCGGGCTGGCAGTTCAATGGTAAATGACGAATGGCGAATGACGAATGGCGAATGACGAATGGCGAGTAACGAATGGTGAATGACGAATATAAACAGCCAAGCTTAACTTTTTTCCCGTCCCCCGTTTCTTTTCCGTTGCATACTCCGCATTTCGCACTCCACACTCCGCACTTCGCACACAAAATTTATTCCTTTCTTGACTTTTACTCTCTTTTTAGTTAAGAATTTGCAACTGTGGCAAGATTTCACTTTTGGTTTCGCTTTGAAGCGCAAGTTTTTGGGTGAAGGTACGGGAATCACGTATGCTTTCGTCTGTTTGCGATAAACAGACGGACAATTTTCCTGTGTTAGAATCAACTCTACCCGGCAATGCAGCAGGCGACACAGGAACTAAACCATGTTTGAACGCTTCACAGAAAAAGCCATCAAAGTGATCATGCTTGCCCAGGAGGAAGCGCGCCGCCTGGGGCATAATTTTGTGGGTACAGAGCAGATCCTCCTGGGTCTGATTGGAGAAGGGACTGGCGTAGCCGCCAAAGTCCTGAAATCTATGGGTGTCAATCTCAAAGATGCCCGGATAGAAGTCGAAAAGATTATTGGTCGAGGCTCTGGCTTTGTAGCTGTAGAAATCCCTTTTACTCCTAGAGCGAAACGGGTTTTAGAGCTATCGCTAGAGGAAGCTCGCCAACTTGGACATAATTACATCGGCACAGAACATCTTCTCCTAGGTTTAATTCGAGAAGGAGAGGGAGTTGCTGCCAGAGTGTTAGAAAACCTGGGTGTTGACCTGTCGAAGGTTCGTACTCAAGTCATTCGGATGTTGGGAGAAACAGCGGAGGTCACCTCTGGTGGTTCTCAAGGACGCACCAAAACTCCAACCCTAGATGAGTTTGGCTCCAACCTAACTCAAATGGCGGCTGAAGGAAAGCTTGACCCTGTTGTGGGTCGCCAAAAAGAAATTGAGCGCGTGATCCAAATTCTGGGTCGCCGCACCAAAAACAACCCAGTGCTGATCGGTGAACCCGGCGTGGGTAAAACCGCGATCGCTGAAGGATTAGCCCAGCGCATCGCCAATGATGATATCCCCGATATCCTTGAAGACAAGCGTGTTGTCACCTTAGACATCGGCTTGTTAGTCGCAGGCACCAAATATCGCGGTGAATTTGAAGAACGTCTGAAAAAAATCATGGATGAGATCCGCTCTGCCGGAAATGTCATCCTGGTGATTGATGAAGTTCATACCCTGATTGGTGCTGGGGCAGCGGAAGGCGCGATCGATGCAGCCAATATCCTCAAGCCAGCGTTGGCGCGGGGCGAACTGCAATGTATTGGTGCCACCACTCTAGATGAATACCGCAAACATATTGAGCGGGATGCAGCCCTAGAACGCCGTTTTCAGCCCGTCCTGGTCGGCGAACCTTCAGTAGATGAAACCATTGAGATTCTCCGTGGTCTGCGGGAACGCTACGAGCAACATCACAAGCTCAAAATATCCGATCTCGCATTAGAAGCCGCAGCTAAGCTGTCTGATCGCTATATTTCCGATCGCTTCCTCCCTGACAAAGCCATTGATTTGGTGGATGAAGCAGGCTCTCGCGTTCGGTTACTCAACTCTCAGTTGCCTCCTGCTGCCAAAGAATTGGATAAGGAACTGCGCCAAGTCTTGAAAGACAAGGATGATGCGGTTCGTTCTCAAAACTTTGATAAGGCAGGTCAACTACGCGATCGCGAAATGGAGATCAAAGCTGAGATCCGGGCGATCGCTCAAACCAAAAAAACCGAGTCATCGGGTGAAGGCGGCGAAATGCCCGTCGTTAACGAAGAAGACATCGCTCAGATTGTGGCTTCTTGGACAGGTGTTCCAGTCAACAAGCTAACGGAATCGGAATCTGAAAAGCTGCTGCACATGGAAGACACCCTGCACCAACGTTTGATTGGTCAAGAAGAAGCAGTCAAAGCGGTATCCCGCGCGATTCGACGTGCCCGTGTTGGCTTGAAAAATCCTAACCGACCAATCGCCAGCTTTATCTTCTCTGGTCCAACCGGCGTGGGTAAGACTGAATTGACAAAGGCACTGGCAACCTACTTCTTCGGAGCCGAAGAAGCAATGATCCGCCTAGATATGTCGGAGTACATGGAGCGCCACACGGTTTCTAAACTGATCGGGTCGCCTCCAGGCTACGTTGGCTATAACGAAGGCGGTCAGCTAACGGAAGCGGTTCGTCGTCGTCCTTACACGGTGGTGCTGTTTGATGAAATCGAGAAAGCTCACCCCGATGTCTTCAATATGCTGCTGCAAATCTTGGAAGATGGTCGCTTGACCGATGCCAAAGGACGCACAGTAGACTTCAAAAACACCCTGCTGATCATGACCTCCAATATTGGGTCGAAAGTGATTGAGAAAGGTGGCGGTGGTTTGGGCTTTGAGTTTGCTTCGGAAGGAAACGCGGCTGAATCTCAGTACAACCGCATTCGTTCTTTAGTTAACGAAGAACTGAAGAACTACTTCCGTCCAGAGTTCTTGAACCGTTTGGATGAAATTATCGTCTTCCGTCAACTCCAGGAAGAAGAGATTAAGGAAATTGCCGATATCATGCTCAAAGATATCTTCAACCGATTGCAAGAGCAAGGTATTACCTTAGAAGTCACCGAGAAGTTCAAGGATCGCTTGGTCAAGGAAGGCTACAACCCTGCCTACGGTGCCCGTCCATTGCGTCGTGCCATTATGCGTCTCCTAGAAGATTCCCTTGCGGAAGAAATCTTGTCGGGTCGGATTAAAGATGGTCACACTGCGATTATGGATGTGGATGAGGAAGGACAAGTTCGAGTCCTCATGGGCGAACAGCGCGAACTTGCGCCTCAAGTGGCTGAGTAAGTTGTTCAGTACATAGCTAATTAAAGAAGGTAGGGAGATTGTTCTTCCTACCTTTTTTGTTTGTTGCGATCGCAATGTAGAACAGGACTAAACAGATCAAATTTGATGACT
>CASBQE010000427.1 GCA_949127665.1 Synechococcales cyanobacterium PMM_0083 | reverse complement strand
GGATTGAGCAATTTTTTCAAAGTTAGGGATAAAGCTAACATTGAAAAAAAGATCTCGCCCACGGTGGGGTACGGGTTTCAGGCTTAAAACCTGCTCAAATTCTGTCCGAAGTATTGTTAGAGATGACCTTGGACAATGGACAACCGGTTCGGTTTATCAAATGGTTCTTGTGTGATCCAACGGAGCAAAGCCTTGCCTTGCTCAAACAATCACTGGCTACTGATGCTCAGAGTGCCAATCGAATGCTACATGTCATGGTCAAGAATGAGTTTTTGGGAACAGACTTGCAGTGGCAGAGTTGTGCTCAGATAGTTGAAGCGGATATGGATCTACAGGCTGCTATCAAAGCGGGTAGGCTTCTTGAAATGCGGTTTCCCAAATTTCCACCTTACGAACGCAACAAGTTCTATCAATCGGGCTGGACATTTGCAACAGCACTCAAGCTTCCTAAGGAGTTGGAAGCGGAGATGCCAAACCCATCTCTACGGTTTGAACGGTTGGAGCAACAACGCATCGCCACCTTCCTCAAGAAAACAAATCAGGAGCTTGACCGCCTGGGACTTTGGAATGCCACCTTGACATTGGATGAGGCGAAAGCAAATGGGTTGTTGTCTAAAACTAATCAATTGGGTAATCACAAAAATAGCAAAGGATTTGATAAATCACCCGATAAGCAATTGCAAATGAAAACTCCTAGTTAGTAATAGTTTGCTCTATTGAAGCGAGAAATGATATGGACGACGGAACTATTGTAATGTCTCATAACTCTGAATCTAACTGGAATAGTGAGGATGAAGGACTTGATGCTTTGTTGCAGGATGAAAGCGATTTGGATGCTTGGAATTTAGACGATGATCTTGATGAAGACTTAGTAGAGGAAACTATTACGCCTACGGATAAAGCATCTTTAAAAAACTCTTTGCCAATATCAACTAATGTCTCTTCTCAATCGACTCCAGCAAGAATTTCTGGTGTGAATCGAGACGTTAGCGCTGTACCCCTGGTGACTCAAAACGGAGTGAAAGCGATTCCTCTGGGTTCTTGTAGCCTTAGCCCTAGCCCTACTTTAGCTCTCGCTCGAAACGCTCTGGAGCGACTGCTTAAAGAAGAACCGGAATCTGTTAAAGCAAAAGTGTGGGAATTGATTAGTGAATACGATCTGACTTCGGATGATCCAGCGTTCACGCTGATGACGGCTACGGGCCGGCTCCAAGTGTTGCTCAAAGATAGCCCGGTGGAACTGAAAGCCATGTTTGAGCAATGGCAGGCAGAACTGTATGCCGCGATCTCCCAGTACCGTGAAGGACTGAAGCAATACGAGCAAACGGCCGTCAAAGCCCAGCAAACCGCGATCGCCCACTCGGTGCATACGCTACTTCGGAAGACAGCGATCGACCAGTTTATGCATCAGTTGAGTGCCGCTTCGACAATTCTGGCAGGAACGTTACTGGTGGCAGCGGCAGTGATTGGGGGCAGTGTGGGGTGGGCGATCGCTAATCAGCACCAAAATCAGCTAGACCCAACTCAGCTTGATCCACAGGGCAAACGGCAACTAA
Source organism: Synechococcales cyanobacterium PMM_0083 (assembly GCA_949127665.1). GTDB lineage: Bacteria > Cyanobacteriota > Cyanobacteriia > Leptolyngbyales > Leptolyngbyaceae > ULC077BIN1. The sequence continues at coordinate 1,897 of CASBQE010000427.1, read as the reverse complement.
CACTGGAGCAGGCAAATCGGTTGCAGTGGGCAGTTAGTCCAGAGGGAAAGCTAGCTCAGAACCTGACGGAATGGAACAAAGATTTGCTGGAACGAGATTGGCGAGGACAGCTTGCCTGTGAACAACAGGCGCGGAAGTTGGGCGTGACGCTGAAACTGGGCAATCAACAGGCGAAATCGGGGTTCTGTGTTCTCTGGGTCAAGCCACCACAAGATAACCTGGCGAGATAGTGTGGTAAAGACTCTAAAAGCGTGATAATGAAGGACTTGATTCCAAGCATCCTTATCCTTTGTGGTCATTACCAATCATTTATGATGGTCAAGACAAGATTCAGTAGAATTTTTCAGTTTAGTCAAGCCTGATGATGAATCTCTCCTATGCGGCTCACACTAAATATGCGTTCGCCTTAACTGAAACAGTGGCGATCGCAGAATTGATATGTCAGAGTTTAGACTATGAGACGATTAAGCAACAAGTTGTGATCGATGATCTGTTGCAGATACGTTCTCAAACTTCACGTCAAGGAGCCTTCCGAACGATTTTTCAAAGGTTAGAAAAGCTACCATCTGAATACATTAAGCTGATTACGATGGGAAATACTGATGTTCGGCGCTTTACCGTGTTCTTTGCTATCTTGCTACAAAATCGATTGTTACGAGAGTTGATCACTGATGTTTTGTTGGATAAAGTCAAGCAGTTTGACCTAATTATTAAATCCTCGGATTTGCGAGTCTTCTTTGAGTCTAAGCGAGAGGAAAGCCAGGTACTTTCTAAATGGTCAAATGCAACCTATCAGAAGGCATTCAGTAATACAGTTTTAGTATTAGTGAGTGCGAGATTACTTCAGCCAACCAAACCCAAAGGGAACTACGAGATTCGGGCAACTCCAGTACCGATCGCCCTGAAGCAACAGTTAATCGCAGATGGATTGGAGCAAATCCTTGTGCTGATGCTTAACTAAGCTCTCACGTTTAATTGACTGCCAGTGCCTTAAATACGGCATCAACTGGATCGGTGTAAAAGGATGTCTGGAACTTAGTGAATAGCTCAGGTGGAACGGTTGGTAAATCAACTGCGCTGGTCATGGGTAGAAGGATCTTTTTAGCGCCTGCATCGAAGGCAACCTGTAAACTACCTGCAAGCTGACTGACAGGATTGATGGTACCGCCTAGAGTCATCTCTCCAAAAATAGCAAGCTGAGACTGGATGCTGCGCCCCAGTGCCGCAGAGCAAAGCGAAATAAAGAGTGCTAGTCCTCCATACATTGGTATCCCAGATCCCTGTAAATCGACGATCTGCAACAAAAAGTCGGAGTTGTCAGAGTGAATCGACCCACTGACCCGATGAGCGTTGGCTTTGAAGTAGCTGAATGCAATGTTGATACTGTCTTTCATGCTAGGTGTGCTGGCAACCCCTGTACGGGTCAGCTTACCGTTACCTGCAACTGCCTGTAACTCCAGTTTGAATATTCCAATTTTGCCGCTTTCTCCGTCGCTAATCATGTACAAATGCCCAGGTGAGAGGATATCTTCGCTAATCAGGTTGCTTCCTCCTTGTTCTGGAATCGAGACAAAGTGTTCTTCCAATGTTTCAGTGTCGATGTAGCTGAAGTGTACGTCATAGAATTCCATGCCGCCAATCTTTTTAAGCTGCTCTTTGACGCGTCTTCGCACTCTGAGTGCGTACACCAGAGCCGTTTCTACATCTTCTTTGGCGAAGCTGCCATCAGGAAACAGCAGTTTTAGTAGACCGGACACGGTTTTACGAACAGCCTGGACATCCCGTTGCTTCAGATTATTGCCCAATTGAAAGTAACGATCGATCGCATCTGCAAAGCTATGTTTTCGCATCTCTCGCAGCCATTCCGCCAGGTAATCCACAATGAAGCCGTACTGAT
>CASBQE010000426.1 GCA_949127665.1 Synechococcales cyanobacterium PMM_0083 | reverse complement strand
GCTGGCAAGGGCAAATCTCAAGCGGCATTGGGCGTAGTGCTGCGATCGATTGGATTAGGCATTCACAGCGATTTGCAAACTCGTGTGCTGCTGCTGCGATTCCTCAAAGGTCCAGGGCGCACCTACGACGAAGATGCCGCGATCGAAGCCTTGCAGCGCGGCTTTCCACACTTAATTGATCAGGTTCGCACCGGACGTGCTGAATATTTTGGAGCCGATCAAATCACCCGATTTGACAAGATAGAAGCGCAGCGGGGTTGGGATGTGGCAAAAGGCGCGATCGCATCTGGGCTATATTCAGTGGTCGTGCTAGACGAGTTGAACCCCGTCCTCGATTTGGGCTTGTTGCCCGTGGATGAAGTGGTTAGCACTCTGCAACGCAAACCTGACCACATGGAAGTGATTGCCACCGGACGAGCCGCCCCCCAACCCTTGCTAGATATTGCCGATCTGCACTCAGAAATGCGTCCTCACTATCACTCCAAAGCCCAGAATCACGGCATTGAGGGCATTGAAATCTACACGGGCGAAGGAAAAGGCAAATCGACTAGTGCTTTAGGCAAGGCACTCCAGGCGATCGGGCGCGGCATCAGTCAGGATAAATCCCATCGGGTGCTGATCATGCAATGGCTTAAAGGTGGCTCAGGCTACACCGAAGATGCCGCGATCGCTGCTTTGCGTCAGAGTTACCCCAACCTGGTTGATCATCAGCGCTGTGGACGCGACGCGATCGTTTGGCGGGGACAACAGCAAGAATTAGACTATGTGGAAGCCGAGCGGGGTTGGGAAATTGCCAGAGCCGCGATCGCTTCTGGGCTTTACAAAACCCTGATTTTGGATGAACTGAATCCTACCGTCGATCTCGAACTGTTGCCCGAAGAACCTATCGTGCAAGCCTTGCTTCGCAAACCCCGCGACACGGAAATCATTATTACCGGGCGCTGCAAAAATTTGCCTGCCTACTTTGATCTCGCCAGCGTTCACTCTGAAATGATTTGCCACAAACACTATGCCGAAAAAGGCGTAGATCTGAAACGGGGCGTAGATTTTTAAAGCACTCTTAAGCTAAGTCTAAGCTAGGTGACTTTCGCCCCAAGCTCGCTGTATTGCATCATCAGTTGTGCCAGAGCATCGAGATCAATTGGCTTAGAAATATAATCGTCGGCTCCAGATTCTAAACAAACGGTGCGATCGCCCTTCATTGCCATTGCCGTTTGCACAATCACCGGAATAGCCTGATAGCGTGGATGCTGCTTCAGTTGCCGCGTCAAAGTAAGCCCATCTGCATCGGGCAAATTCACATCCATTAAAATCACCGCAGGCAGCGATCGCTCCAGCGCACTCCACAATTCCGTGCCATTTTTTGCCCAAGTCACCTCATAGCCCAACCGACTCAGATAAGTCAGTATCAACTTCGCGTTTGGAAAATTGTCTTCCACTACCAACACGCGGTTAAATGAAACCTCTTGTGAAAACTCATCCGCAAACAAAGCGATCGAAGTTGGGTCAGTATGATCTAGCGCGATCGCACTAGATCTATCTTGTGCTTTCACCTTCTCTGAAGCGATCTGTTTCACTTGTTTAGATATAATTCCCTGGCGAATCGGTTTGGGATTGGATTTCGCCAGCGCTGAGTGAGACACTTTATTCATCGTCTCAGCATCATTAAGCTCAGAATTCTCTGCTAAACCCATAGGACTGAACGGTAGCACTACCGTAAATCGCGACCCTTGATTCAGTTCCGAGCTAACCTCAACTCGTCCACCGTGAAGCTCCGCTAGTTTTTGAGTCAGCACCAAACCTAGCCCCGTTCCTTCACCGCGCTCTACTGCAACGTTGGCGATCTGCGAGTAAGGCTTAAACAAAAGAGACTGCTGTTCCGGTGAAATTCCAGTGCCGCTGTCCCACACCGTAAAGTGAATGTGTCCCTCTGTAGACCCCACTTGCAGCCCGACTGCCCCCCGCTGCGTAAATTTAACCGCATTAGACAACAGGTTAAACAGCATTTGCTTGAGTCGTAAGCCATCCGCTGCAACTGTTTTCAGGTTGGGCTGCAACTCTAACTGCACACTCAATCCTTTGTCGCTGGCTTTTTCACGCACAAGAGTCAGGCAAACTTTGCACAGTTCCTGAATATCAACCGTTTCCCATTGCAAGGTCATTTGATTGGCTTCGATCTTGGACAAATCCAAAATGTCGTTAATCAATGCCAACAGGTGTTGACCGCTACTGAGGATGATTTTAAGATATTCCTGGTGACGCAGATTCAATGGGTCAAAGCCCTGTGCCTGCAAAAGATGAGTAAACCCCAGAATGGAGCTTAAGGGCGTGCGAATTTCGTGGCTAGTGTTGGCAAGAAACTCACTTTTTAGCTGGTTGGTTTGCTCAAGTTCTTGATTTTTTGTCAGTAGCGCTTGGTGCTGTTGACGCTGGCTGGAAATCAGCCGGATCTGGTGTACAGCCACCGCGCATTGTTGAGCAATCCGCTCCAAGGTTTTATCGGAACAGGGCGACTGAAGCGAATCATCAGATAACTTGCTTGGCTCCTCCGTTACATGACCAATCAACAGCCATGCTTCACATTGCTCTCCGCGAATTTCACAAACGCGATACGGGCTTTGCTCGAATGAATCAGCGCGCTGCCGCAACTTGGCAAAGTCTGAGCGGCTGATTTTCTGTCCTTGCTTCAGAATAATCTCTTTGCTTTTGGATAATTTCCAGGTCAACGAGGACGATCGCTCACATCCGGCAACACAGGTCACCACAAATTCGGTTTCAGCATCATTTGTCAATGGCAGCGCGATCGCGATCGTTGCATTTTCTAACAAGCGATTCAACCCAGAAACAACCTGCTGAAAAACTGCGAGTTCAGCTTGGTTCGCACGCTGCGGTGTGATTGCCTTTTCATCTTGCAAATAAGCAGTCACGCACTCAGTCATCTGCTGCCCTAGCAAAGCAACACAGCGTTCATTCCAAAGCTGAAGCTCTAATACCTGCGTAGAGTCTTTTGGTTGCATAGAGACTTTGGTTTGAGAAAATTTAGATGCAGCACGAGACATAAAAGAAGTTTGTCCTAATCGATTCGATCGCCGCCAGCGCATATCAACAGGAAGCTTAAACTTAAGACGTTCACTAATCTAAAAATAGAGACCCTGTGACACTTCAGTGATTAGGTCAATCTATCTCAATACAACGTCCAGTGTAAATTACAGATTTTAAGGAAAAGAATTGAGATAGGCGCTTTATCATCTTAATTAAACTCCGTATATCTTCGTATATCCGATGACTTAACCTTATTGATGCTTCACATATAGGATGAAAATATTGCCACATAAATACTGTCGAATATTTAGGTTTTGGGTTTCAGGTTTCAAGATCGAAAACTCAAAACTTCCTTCCCTTCTCTGCTATATCATTGGCAATGCCTGACTACATACCAGATTTGGCTTTTTTTGATGTCTCATCCTACTTCTGTTGCGATCGCAGTTCCTGCCACCACCGCCAATATCGGACCCGGCTTTGATTGTTTGGGGGCAGCTTTATCTCTCTACAATTCCTTCACATTTTCCCAGTTGGATTCTAGCCCTACAACCGTTGTGATCACGGCAACCGGAGCAGAAGCGGCACGGGTTTCAACCAATGCATCCAATTTGGCATACAAAGCCTTTGCCAAACTATATGACCAGATTGGCAAACCAGTACCTTCAGTCAACATTGACATTCAACTGGGAGTGCCGCTGGCGAGGGGTTTAGGAAGTTCGGCAACCGCGATCGCGGCAGGGGTGATGGGCGCAAATATTTTGGCTGGTTCACCGCTGAGCCTGGAATCCGTGGTGAAACTCGCGGTAGACATTGAAGGGCATCCCGATAATGTGGTGCCAGCGCTGATGGGAGGCTGTCGCTTAGCGGCAACGGGAGTGAAGGGTGAGTGGCAAATTTGTGAGATTCCCTGGCATCCCAGCATTGCCGCGATCGCTGCCATTCCCAACTTTGAGCTATCTACCGCAGAGGCGCGTAGTGTGCTTCCCAACAGCTACAGTCGGGCGGATGCCATCTTCAACACTGCCCATTTAGGCTTACTGCTGCGAGGCTTGGAAACAGGAAACGCTGCTTGGCTAGAAGCCGCTTTGCAAGATCGCATCCATCAACCCTATCGGCAAGCGCTGATTC
>CASBQE010000425.1 GCA_949127665.1 Synechococcales cyanobacterium PMM_0083 | reverse complement strand
TTGCAAATGAATTGAAAAGTCTAAACTACCAACTGGATTTAACCACGCCGGGAAGCAAGCCTTGGTGTGCCATTTCTCGGAACACATGGCGAGACAGACCGAAGTCGCTGTAGTATCCTCTAGGGCGACCCGTTGCCCAGCAGCGATTGCGGTGGCGGGTAGGGGCGCTATTGCGGGGAAGCTGCTGGATTTGACGGTGGATAATCAACTTTGCTTGCTGATTGGGTGCCGCTGCAAATTGCTCTTTCAAATCTGCCCGCTTTGCCGCGTATTTTGCGATTAGTTTCGTGCGCTTTTTCTCGCGCTCAATCATGCTTTTCTTAGCCATGGATCATCCCAACACTTTTCCGAATAACACAGTCTCTCATGTTACCTGAATATCATTCTCTAGCGCTACTGATTTGAGAAGTTTTTTGGATGCGGTGCCTTTAACATTTGTTGTGCTCAATTTTTTGGCGGGACTATGGGCAGCGGCGTTGAAAGCAGACGGACACAGATCGGCAAGTATGCAGCGATCGCAGGCAGGTTTACGGGCATTGCAGACTGCCCGACCATGATAAATCAGCCGAATCGACCAATTTTCCCAATCAGGACGCGGCAAAAGCTTGATCAGATCTTGCTCGACGCGAACCGGATCAAGATGCTTCGTTAAACCCAATCGATAGCTTAAGCGTTTCACATGGGTGTCTACCGTTACGCCCATATGGATGCCAAAAGCATTTGCCAGAACCACATTGGCAGTTTTTCGGGCAACTCCCGGCAGGGTCAGCAATGCTTCCATCGTCTGGGGCACTTCACCGCCAAACTCAGTCATGATCAAGCGGCAAGCAGCCTGGATGTTCTTCGCCTTGTTGCGAAAAAAGCCCGTGGACTTGACTAGGGTGACGATGTCGTCTAGTTCGGCAGCAGCGATCGCCGCTGCATCAGGAAATTGTCGAAATAGCTCCGGCGTAACCTTATTCACCCGCTCATCGGTGCATTGGGCAGACAAAATCGTTGCGATCAGCAACTGTACGGGCGTTTCGTAATCTAACGAGCAGGTTGCATCAGGATAAAGTTCCTTAATCCGCCGCAGAATCTCCAGTGCCCTTTGCTTGGTTGAAGGTTTTCGAGCTTTGGTATTCGCCTTAATATTCACTGAGGAATTAGGTTTGCCGTATCGCGAATGATCAAGAAAATACCCAAGCCCAAGAGCAGCATTAATCCGGTTTGCATCACGCCATCTTGAATCTTGCTAGGGACGGGCTTGCCGCGCAACCCTTCTAGCAAGAGAAACGCCAAATGTCCGCCGTCTAGGGCTGGTAACGGCAGAATGTTGATGATTGCTAGGTTGACGCTGATTAATGCGGCAAAGTAAAACAGATTGGCTGCATCAGACTGAGTAATTCGAGAGCCTGCCGCCACGATCGCCACAGGTCCAGCAACTTGACTTGCCACTGTATTAAAGCGGCTAACCAGCATTCCAAAGCCTGCCACTGTGTCGTAAACAATTTTTTGGAACTCGTTAGCAGCAGCACTAAACGCGGTCAATCCGCTCACACGCTTTCGGGTTAAAGCGCCATTTGCATCCAATCCAGCCCCAATGCGCCCTTCACCCGACGCGATCGCTGCGGGGGTGACTGCCAACCTCAATAGTTGGTCGCCTCGCTGCACTTCTAAATTAATTGGCTTACCTGGATTGACTTCAATAATTTTTCGCAGCGCTCCTTGTTCGTCTATCGCTTGACCAAAGGTGCGCCCATCAGCGGATACAATTACATCTCCTGGTTTAATGCCGTAGCGCATGGCAGCGTTAGGCTTTAACTCAATGGAGACGGCGGTATTTTTAGCCAACGCTATTTTGGCAAGCTCCGGCTTACCACCCTCACTTTTGTGTTGTACGGGTAATTGGACAACTTGCTCAGAAGGTTTGACGACTAAGTTAGCAGTATTCGCTGGTGAATTATAGGTGTAATCAAACTTTTGATCAAAAAAGACGGTATCTCCAACTTTGATGCCGAGATCAGCGCCCTGAGAGCTTACTGCGCTCACTTCCGAGACAATGCGCGACACTAAAACCCCCGGTTTATCGGCTTGAGGTGCGCCCACGGTTGCCATTTGCAAAACCAGAACCAAATAAGCAAATATGAGATTGGCAATCACGCCAGCGCTCATGACGATCGCTCGATCCAAAATAGGACGGTTTTTCAGCAGATTCGGATCTTTCGGATCAATCGTGTTTTCTTCCGGGTCTTCTTCTGGAAAGCCAACAAAGCCGCCGAGGGGAAATGCGCGCAGGGCATATTCAGTTTCAGAACCTTGATACTTCCACAAAACGGGACCAAACCCAATGGAAAACTTGTTCGCATAAATTCCCTGGAGACGGGCTGCCATGAAATGCCCCAGTTCATGGACGATGATGAGAAGCGCCAGAACTGCGATCGCTGGCAAAGCATACAAAATCCCCGAAATTGACATAGAAGTTTACAACACGTTAATTTGCGATTTATCTATTCTAAAGGGTGTGGCAGGGTTCATGCTTAAATCCAAGTCCCTCTAGAGAGTTCAGCGTCCTTTTAAACCAAACAATAACGCCATGCGCTATCGCCGATTTGGCAAAACCAACTTACCTCTATCCGTTTTTTCTTTAGGAACTATGCGCTGCTTGTCATCGGAATCGGTGGCGATCGAAACGGTGCAGCGGGCGATCGCGCTGGGCATCAATCACCTGGAAACTGCCGCAGGTTACGGAAACAGCGAACACTACTTGGGGGAAGCGTTGCGATCGGGTTTATCAGTGCCTCGCGCTCAGCTTTACCTCACCAGCAAAATTCCGCCAACCGCCGATGCTGATGCCATGGAGCGCACGATTGACCAATCTCTAGAGCGCTTAGGGGTGGATTACCTGGATGCTCTGGCGATTCATGGCTTAAATACTGAGGAACATTTAGCATGGGTCAATGCTCCCGATGGCTGTATGAAAGCCGTGCGAAAAACGATGAACGATGGACGGGTGAAGCATATCGGCTTTTCGACTCATGGTTTTTTGGAGTTGATTTTGCAGGCGATCGCCACGGATCAGTTTGAGTTCGTGAACTTGCACTACACCCTATTTTTTCAACGCAATAACGCCGCACTTGATCTAGCTCAGCAAAAAGACATGGGTATTTTTATCATTTCCCCTGCCGATAAAGGCGGCTTACTCTACACGCCATCTCCAACCTTGGAAGCCCTGTGCCACCCTGTTTCACCCTTGGCGGTGAACTATCGCTTTTTGCTCAGCGATCCGCGGATTACCACTCTCAGTGTTGGAGCGGCGAACCCGACAGAACTGGAGTTACCCTTAGCACTGGCTAACCAAGATGGAGCTTTATCAGTGGCGGAGTTAGCTGCACTACAACGATTGCAGGTGCAGCAAGAGACGGCATTGGGCAGCGATCGCTGTAGTCAGTGCTACGCTTGCTTGCCCTGTCCTGAAGGGATTCACATTCCTGAAGTATTGCGGCTCCGAAATTTAGCCACTGCCTACGACATGACTCAATATGGAGAGTATCGCTATCGGATGTTTGAAAACGCTGGACATTGGTTTCCTGGGAACAAAGGAAATCGCTGTACAGATTGCGGCGACTGCCTCCCCCGCTGTCCAGAATCGCTTAATATTCCTGTTTTATTGCGAGATGCTCATGAAAAACTAAATGGTGTTACCCGACGCAGACTTTGGGAATAAAAAAGGATGACTGATGTCATCCCTGTTTTTGAAATTGAAGTTTTCTGAGGAGAAATCCATTTGAGAGACAAAGTTTGATGTGTTAACTAGCTAAATACTCTCCAATAGCCGCTTTGCGCTTGCGAAGCTTGCTCAAAGCTTCTCGTTCAATCTGACGAACTCGTTCGCGGCTAATGTTGAGATAGTCGCCGATTTTTGCCAAAGTCAATGCCTGTCCATCTTCCAACCCAAAACGCATGGTCAACACTTGACGCTGTTGGGGAGTTAGATCTGACATCAAGCGCTCCAAATCCATTCTTAGAGAGGCCTGAAGCGTAAACTCTTCAGGCGATGCACCAGTGTCTTCTAGTAATTCGCCCAATTCAGTATCTTGGTTGTCGCCTACGCGCAAATCTAGCGACAAAGGAACACGAGCTTGCTCTAGATAATCACGTACCTGCTTGGGAGTTAGCTCTAACTCAGTAGCTAGTTCTGTGGCAGTTGCCGCTCTCCCTAGCTGCTGAGACAACTGGCGCTGAGCTTTTTTGATCTTATTCAGTTTTTCAGTGATGTGAATGGGTAAGCGGATAGTGCGCCCTTTTTCGGCGATCGCCCGTGTAATTGCCTGCCGAATCCACCAATAGGCATAGGTCGAAAACCGATAGCCCTTGGTCGGATCAAACTTTTCAACTCCACGCTGCATCCCAATCGTGCCCTCCTGGATCAGATCAAGCAAATCCACATTGCGCTTAGTGTATTTCTTGGCAACTGAAACCACGAGTCGCAGATTGGCTTCTACCATTTTGCGTTTGGCAGCTTCGCCTTCTGCGATCGCCTGTTTAAGGTCTGTCTCAAGCATGTCCGCTTCTTGCGCCCACTCCACAAGGGTCGGCGCATATTCTAAACGGGCAGCTAGAGTTTCTTTGACGATGTGAAGCGCTGATAGGCGTTGCACTTGCTTGCCCAACACAACTTCCTGTTCATGCGTCAGCAATGGAACACGACCAATCTCTCGTAAGTAGGTGCGAACCAAGTCGGATGAGGTCTGAGCGGTTTTCATAACGCTACCTGAAGATGAGAAGAGTAAATAGAGACTAAATTTAGGAGAGATAAACTCCGACGGAAAAAACAGGTACTAAGTGACAACCAACTCAATAAATTATGGTTTGGCAAAGCGAAAACTTTGTATGGGATTTATTTTTCGTTGGATCGAACGGGAATCGCGATCGCCGCAGGCTGGTGAACTGTCGAACGACGTAAAGACGCAAGTGCTATTGCGGTCGCAGCAAGTCCTAAAGCAACATTGAAGGACAGTGCAGATAAAGTTTCCATAAGGTTAAAAAAGCTTTTTGATTGGTATATTAACTATTGTATCTTTTCTGAGTGCATTCCTCTACCAAATGAGAGATAGTTTTCGGTTTAAATAAAAAACTTTAAAAGATTTGGGTTCAGCGTCTATATAGAAAGATTACCCGCAATCCTCTCTTATAAATGCATCCTGGAAAACAAAATATGCTTGCCTTGACTTCGTGTGTTTCAGATTACACAATGCGATCGCGGGTTGATCAGTTACAAAAGTTGTTCTACTCTCAGAAAAATTTAACTTCTTTTAATACTCGATCTGAATGGGATCTGAAAAGTGAAGGCGAAACATAGAAAAACTTAACAGAACACAAAATAATTATCAGGGCGGTTTCTGCGGTTAATTTGCCGACAGAGCCTTTACATATCAGCTAAACCTGCCCTAATAGCGTTGATAGTGGGACTGATTCTAAAAATTTTCTCATCTCTAGAAGTAGTTTAATAATTAGCAAACGACGATGCTTTTGCTTCTTCCTCTTAATAGATTTCTGTTGGAAACCCCACGAGAGTGACCTAGTTATCCAATAAATCTCAATTAACGGGATGACTAGCATAGCGTAAATTCCGGTTTTTAGCGAAGATATTCTTGTAGCGCTTGAACGGAAAGAGGCTGGGATTGCAGCGATTGAATGGCAGCAGTCGTTGCTTTGGCTCCTGCCATGGTGGTGACAATCGGAATTTTATAGGTGAGCGCAGTGCGGCGAATCGTCCGACCATCGGCTCTAGCTTCTTCTCCAGTGGGAATATTCATAATGAGTTGGATTTGACTATTTTTAATCCAATCCACAATGTTAGGTCGCCCTTCGTGCAGCTTGAAAACAAGGTCAACGGCTAATCCATGATTGATGAGTACCCGTCGAGTGCCCTCGGTGGCGATGATGTGAAATCCTAAACCAATCAGGTCTTTCACAATGGGAACTACGGCATTTTTATCGCGATCGCCCATGGATACAAGCACTGTTCCCTTCAGCGGTAGTCGCTGACCCGCCGCCAGTTCTGCCTTGGCATAAGCAGTGCCAAAATCAGCATCAATGCCCATTACTTCACCCGTTGAGCGCATCTCTGGTCCTAACACGGGGTCAGTGCCAGAGAATTTTTCAAAGGGCAATACGGCTTCCTTGACTGAAATGTGGCGAGGGATGACTTCTTGCGTATAGTTTAATTCGGCTAACGTTTTGCCAGACATGACGCGGGCTGCCATCTTTGCAAGTGGAATCCCAGTCGCTTTTGAGACAAAGGGCACGGTTCGCGAAGCGCGGGGATTTGCCTCTAGGATGAAAACCGTTTCGCCTTGACAAGCAAATTGAATGTTCATTAGACCAATCACCTTCAGCGCTTTTGCCAGGGCGATTGTCCAAGTGCGAATTTGATCCAGCACCGCAGGGCTAAGGGAAACGGAGGGCAAAGAACAGGCAGAGTCGCCAGAGTGAATCCCGGCTTGCTCAATGTGTTCCATGATGCCGCCAATCACCACGTTTCCAGTGGCATCAGCGATCGCGTCCACATCCACCTCGATCGCATTTTCTAAATACTGGTCGATCAGAATCGGATGATCCGGCTCCACCTGCACGGCATAAGTCATGTAGTGCTTCAGTTCCGCATCGGAGTAGACGATTTCCATTGCCCGACCGCCTAAGACATAGCTAGGGCGCACCACCACGGGATAGCCGATTCGGTGAGCCACCGCCAGGGCTTCTTCCGTGCTGCGAGCGAGACCATTGTTCGGTTGGCGAATCTCAAGCTGGCGCAGGATTTTTTCAAAGCGCTCCCGGTCTTCTGCCACGTCGATCGAGTCTGGCGAAGTCCCCCAAATTTTGGTGCCAGGGGAATCACCCGTAATTCCTTCTAGATATTTTTGTAGCGGCAACGCTAGTTTTAGGGGTGTTTGTCCACCAAACTGAATAATGATGCCTTCGGGATTCTCGGCTTCGATAATGTTGAGGACATCTTCCTTGGTCAGCGGCTCAAAGTAAAGGCGATCGCTGGTGTCGTAATCGGTAGAAACGGTTTCAGGATTGGAATTGACCATAATGGTTTCAAAGCCATCTTCCTGTAAGGAAAAAGAGGCATGACAGCAGCAGTAATCAAACTCGATGCCTTGACCAATCCGATTAGGACCGCCGCCTAGAATGATTACCTTACGCCGGGTAGAGGGCAAAATTTCGTTTTCTGATTCGTAGGTGGAGTAATAGTAAGGAGTCAGTGCCTCAAACTCAGCGGCACAGGTATCCACGGTTTTGTAAACGGGAATTACGCTCAAACTCTTGCGGTAGGCGCGTACCTCGTCTTCGGTGGTTTTGGTGGCAAAGGCAATTTGGCGATCGCTAAAGCCCTGCCGTTTAACATCTAGCATTTGCTCTTTAGTCAGGCTTTTAAGCGCGGTACGTTTGAGAAATTTCTCGGTATCTAACAACGCCTGCAACTTATCCAAAAACCAAGGATCGATCGCGCTGAGATCATAGATTTCTTCCGCCGTCATGCCCATCAAAAAGGCGTGGCGCACGGTAAAAATCCGGTCTGGGTGAGGAGTTCGCAGTCCGGCTCGAATATGTTCCAAACTGGGCAATTTCTCCTGCTTGTCGCAGCCCCACCCAGCCCGACCCGTCTCCAGCGATCGCAGCGCCTTTTGAAACGACTCTTGAAAGGTGCGCCCGATCGCCATCGCTTCACCCACGGATTTCATTTGCGTGGTTAAAGTCGGCGTGGCATCGGGAAATTTCTCAAAGGCGAAGCGAGGAATTTTAGTAACGACATAATCGATAGAAGGTTCAAAGCTAGCAGGCGTTTTTTTGGTGATGTCGTTGGGAATTTCATCCAGCGAGTAGCCCACCGCTAGTTTTGCCGCAATTTTGGCGATCGGGAAGCCCGTTGCCTTGGATGCCAGCGCCGAACTGCGAGACACACGCGGGTTCATCTCAATCACAATAAAAGCGCCCGTATCGGGATTAACGGCAAACTGAATGTTGGAACCGCCTGTCTCCACGCCAATCTCACGAATGATTTTGATGGACGCATCCCGCAGCCGCTGATATTCCTTATCCGTCAGCGTTTGGGCAGGAGCAACCGTAATCGAGTCGCCTGTGTGAATCCCCATCGGGTCTAGGTTTTCGATCGAGCAAATAATCACTACGTTATCCGCCAAATCCCGCATCACTTCTAGCTCATATTCCTTCCAGCCGAGTAAGGACTTCTCAATCAAAATTTGGGACACGGGACTGGCATCAATCCCCGATGTGGCAATTTCTTCAAATTCTTCCTGGTTGTAGGCAATGCCGCCGCCCGTGCCGCCCATCGTAAAAGCCGGACGAATGATCAGCGGATAGCTGCCAATTTGGCGACCCACTTCTCGTGACTCTTCTAGCGTTGTTGCCAACCCCGATGGACACACAGGCACGTCGATTCGCGCCATTGCCTCTTTAAACAGCCTGCGGTCTTCCGCCATTTCGATCGCGGGTAGTTTCGCCCCAATCAGTTCCACATTGTATTTTTCTAACGCGCCGCTCTTCGCTAGAGCCACCGCGAGGTTTAGTGCCGTCTGTCCGCCCATCGTTGGCAATAGTGCGTCGGGACGCTCCTTCTCAATAATCTTTTCAACAATTTCTGGGGTTAATGGCTCAATGTAGGTGCGGTCTGCCGTGTCTGGGTCGGTCATGATTGTCGCGGGGTTGGAGTTGACCAACACTACTTCATAGCCTTCATCACGCAGCGCTTTGCAGGCTTGAGTGCCGGAGTAGTCGAACTCACAGGCTTGCCCAATCACAATGGGACCGGAGCCAATCAGCAGAATTTTGTGGAGATCATTACGGCGGGGCATAGTCTAACTGTCCAGGAAATTCCCAAATATTGTAAGGGAAAGCTCACAGTAGATTGGTACTGATTTAACCTAATCTCAAGTTTTTTTTGACGAATTCGCTCTAAATTCCTTGTTATCTATTGAACAATCCTTAGTAAGGCAAACAAAGATGATTGAATACCGAGAGCATGAAAAGTTGTCTTTTGAAGAGTATTACGACTTCTTGAAAAGGTCTGATTTGGGGAGTCAATATCCTCAAGAGCGTTTCGAGGAAAGGATCAGGAAACTCTTGACTACGCGATCAGTTGCGATTACTGCCAGGAATGATGAAGGGAAATTGGTTGGAATAGCCTTTGGCATCACGGATTTTGCTTACTTCCTTTTTGTCACAGACCTTGGCGTAGACAGGGATTATGCAAAACAAGGAATCGGCA
>CASBQE010000424.1 GCA_949127665.1 Synechococcales cyanobacterium PMM_0083 | reverse complement strand
GACGGGGTCTTTTTTTCAAAGTTAGGAGCAGAGTTAACTTTGAAAAAACAGCTTAATCCTTGAACCATAAGCTCTGAAAGCCTTGTAAAACCGTTCAAAAAACTGTCCGGAGTATTGTTCTAAGTAAAGTTACGGAAATGAAGTAATGCTTTAACGATTATTTGCTTACAAGGGATGATTGCCTTTTTGAGGAATCATTTATCGTAGAAGTCTAAGCACTTTTAAGAGAAATTTTGGTGACTACTTCCCTCCAACAACGGCGATCGCCCTTAGCATCGACTAATTATCAACAAGCACTCTTAAATGCGCTGCCATTATCCACTTCATCTCACCAGGGAAACTTTAACACTGCCCTAACCGCCCACCATTGGCAGACCTTACAGCCTACAACTCTAGAGATTTTTCAAATTAATCTCGGCAAATTATGCAATATGACTTGCCGCCATTGCCATGTGGATGCAGGCCCCGATCGCCGAGAGGTAATGGATCGAGATACCATCAACGCTTGCCTTGTGGCGATCGACCAGACTAATGCCCATACGGTTGATCTAACGGGCGGTGCCCCAGAACTCAATCCTGATTTTCGTTATTTAGTGGATGAATGTACTCGACGCGGTAAAAAGGTGATCGATCGCTGCAACTTAACCGTGCTGCTGTTGCCAACGATGGAAGATTTACCGCAGTGGTTAGCAGAGCGCCGGGTTGAAATTGTTTGCTCTTTGCCTCACTACCGTCAGCGCAACACCGATGCTCAGCGGGGAGACGGCACCTTTGAAAAATCGATCGCCGCCCTCAAACTTTTAAATGCTGCTGGTTATGGACAGGGTGACCCAACCCGCTGTTTAACCCTGATGAGCAATCCAGTCGGGGCATTTCTATCCAGTTCGCAGGCAAGCTTAGAGCAGGAGTGGAAAGCGGGATTGTTAAAGCATCACGGCGTTACCTTTGATCGCCTGATCACCTTAAACAACATGCCGATTTCGCGGTATTTGGAATGGCTAGAGTCATCGAATAATTTGCAGCGCTACATGGAACTGCTAGTGAACTCTTTTAATCCAGGCACGATCGCAGGGCTAATGTGTCGCAACACCCTCTCCGTCTCCTGGGATGGTCGGCTGTTTGACTGCGACTTCAACCAAATGCTGGATATAGAATGCCAGCCGAGCAATGGGCAACCCATGCACATTCGCGACTTTCAACCAGAGTGGCTAACGCAGCGAGAAATCGTCACCGGGCGACACTGTTTCGGCTGCACGGCGGGGGGAGGGAGTTCTTGCGGAGGTGCAATCAAACAGCCATAAAAGCATGAGTGATCGATTAAGCGATCGGAAACACGCTAGCCTATAAACACCGTGCTTGTAGATGGAAGGTGATGAAAACACTGCCAATTTTATTGATCTCACTCATTGCTGCTGCGTGGGTTGGCGCGATCGCAATTCTTTCTGTGCAAAATTTTACTCCGGTTGCGCTCAACTTGCTAGCGTTTCGATCCATCGAGATTCCCGTGGGGCTAGTCCTAGCGTTTAGCGTAGGTGTTGGCATGGTCGGCATGGCGATCGCTCAACTGTTAATCACTTCCCCCTTCAAGCAGCCTAACGAAGATGATTGAGCTTTTTAGCAAAACTTGAAACAACGTTTTCTACTTCAGTAGTGGGTTTGCTATTCCTCACTTGCTGATAAGTCATACACCCGTCCATCAATTAACAGACGTGAAATGCCTTTTGCTTTGAGATGGGAATAGGTTTTCTGTAAAATTCTGCCATCCGGAAGCTTGATTACTCGCTGTGTTCGAGGATTGGAATACCGTTTGGCAATTCGGTGATTGTCAAACACGGGCAAGATTTTATTCTGCGTTTCGCCTTCAGGAATTTGACCCAGATCAGCGAAATCTCGAAGAGGAGGCGCGATCAGTTCTGAGGCGCGATCGATGACCAGATAGCAAGTGCGAGGAATCAGAGCCTCTGCTAATGGCAAAATTTGGATGATCGCGCCATCTGCTAATTTATTTGCCCCAAATAAAGGCTTGGGCAAACCATCCTCAAAATCATCGTCCTCGTCGTCCAGATCATCATCGTCCTCCAGATCGTCGTCGAGGTCGTCTTCCTCATCTAAATCAAGAATTTCTTCTGCAAGGATCTCCTTCAGCACTTCAGCTTCAGAGTCAAATAATTTCTCTCCACTGGCTTTGGCAGAAATGTCAGGCAAAGAGAGTTTTGCGACAGGCAAATCAAATTCGCTTTCGTCCTCCTCAAGCAAAGGTTTTTGCGATCGTCGTTTCAGAATAGGACCATTTTTTAGATCCGATGGCTTAACCGCTATAGGCTGCTCAATAGACGCGACACTAGGCTGTTCAACGGGTTCTACTATTGCTGAATCCGTTATGGACTGGACATCGTCAGTATGCCCATCGACGGCTTCAGGCACAACGGGTTGCTCTGATATCGCTATTTCTGGCTCACCAGCAGCTATATTTACAGATTCTATGATGTTAGGCGTGACGATATCAGACGATTGACTAAACTCCGCCACAGGCACTTCCAGCAACGGCAGATACTCATTTGAGCGAAGAGCTTGGCGCTTTTGCTGAATAAGTGCTTCGTACTCGGCTGGTGGCAAAGTGCTTTTGAGGATGCGGCTAATGGTAGAGGTGCTCACGCTATATCGACCCGCCAAGGTTGAGGTCGTCTCACCCAACTGCCGATAACGCTCAATTACTTCATGTTTTTCAGAGTCGGAAAGTTTTTTAGCAATCATTCATTTAGAGCAAGCTATGAAGAAGCGGCGATCGCCTGTTTTATTGTATTCCGAATTTACAATCTAACAGGAGGTTGACAAGCGAATCGGACAAAACTTAAGCGCGGCGGCGAGAAGCCCCACGACGAGAACGAATGGAAAGGTCGTACTCTAGCGCAGCCCCGATCCCAAATAGCACCCCGCTAAAGACCCAGAATACTTCCGGCAATCCCCCACTTTTATAATCAGTCAAGATCGTCGTTGCATATTTAAACCAAACATCTGCAATGTATAAGCAGAAAGCGGCAGCGGCGATCATCCGCCAAGATTGGGAGAATCGCCCTCCCCAAAACGCCAATAGCAAGGTGGCTGCCAAAACTAGCAGCAGCACATCAGAGAGCAGATAAAACCAACTGAGAGGCAGTTCCAACGGTTTAAGCTGTTGTTCTAAATTAATTGCCCACTCAGGTGGCTGAGGTTTTGGCTGTTTAGCAGGAGTAGATTGCGCGAACGCCTCTACTAAGGGGATTGCGGGCGTGACAGGAAGATTGAAAGCAGGAAGATTGAAAGCAGGAAAATCTAAAGTTTGAGCGGTTGAAAAGAACGCTAAAACAGAGTCTTCCAGCGGAAATCCTCTGATTGCTTTAAGACTCGACGCTTCAGCCCGATAGCTAAGAGCTAGCCGTGCGGTTGGTTGCTCCGCAGGTTTTGCGCTGGAAAGCAGAATCGCGATCGCAATGCCCACAACGGCGATCGCAACAATCACTCCTTTCTGCCAAAGCTCCAAGTTCAACCGTCTAGAAAACACCGCCTGAAACATGCCCCACAGCAGAAAGACATAAGTCAGAACAAAGAAAAAATCTCCTGGAGAAACCGCTGCCTCGAACCCTAAGCCCAATTCCCAGTAGCTAAACAACAAATTTCCTAGAAAGTAAAAAAACAGTCCTAGCCCAATGCCTAGCCAAACACCGCGTCCGCTGACAATTTGAGGACTTCGCCAGTTGCGAAAACAAAGCAATGAGGCAACTAGAAAAGCAGTTGCCTCAAAAATGGAGGTGCCCAGTGAATACCAAAATGGACGATCTTCCCCTTGAGCCGGCACACTAAACAGCAGGAAAAATAACAAGGCTGCAACTGCCCAGCCAATCTCCGCTAAGACAATGGTTTGAACCGATAGAAATGGCTTATCAGATGACTTGTCTGCACTGCTCATAGGTTAATTCCTGGGGGGTAGCTGCGTCAGAAACGAGACGACTTGCAAAAAAAACATATCCAGCAAGAGTCGCATAAAGTCAGAGGTTTGCAGCACATTTATCAAAGATTCTTTAATTTATCGCCACTTTATCGCCACAGCTTACCTAATGGGGACTGATTTAACCAAGTGGAAACTTGACTTTGCTCACTAGAGGGCAGATCTTGCAATGCATCAATTGACCGCTGGGCGAAACTGGTATTTCCAAAATATGACTTACCAATCCGATGGAGTTCTTGCAACAAAGTATGAAGATGGTGTTCCTGCCACGCTGGAAGACTAGCCGCATTTAGGGGATCTACGGTGATCAAATATTTTACTGCATCTGGAGTATCTGCCTGGGGAAATCGCCATTGCTTAAATACTTCAGAAATATCTTTTTGAAAAAGACCGGCTTGTCGATTGCCCAACAGGTCTTCAATATCAATAAATACGGCTTGCAGCATCAGCAAAGCACCTTTGACATAAGCAGGATTTAAAGAAGCTTCATGATCTGCCTCATTGGCAAATTGCTCCAGCCGAATCTTGCCCCACACGCTATAGCGATCGGGTTCCTCCAACAAAACACACGCTTTTCCCTGGTTATCGGTCAGATCTCGCCAGAACGCTTTTGCATCTTCTTCCTGAGCAGCATTAAACATGCTAATCAAACGAAAAGTTTGCCCTTGGTAGGTCAGGATGGGAACCTGCTGATCCCGCTTGGGGTGCTGAACGCTAGAAATCTCAACATCCTGCCGCTTCAGAATAAACATGACGCTAGCAATTACTCCTGTCGGGGCTTCATTTGCCTGTTTTAAGCGATGGGCAATCTTATCATATCGGTAACGACTCAGAGACAAAGGTTGGATTCAGTTGGAGGCTTCTCTCAAACCTTACCTTAAGGAATTCCCATTTTTAGACATGAAACTTACAACATGCTCAAAATCTTCGAGGGATTGTGATGAATCTGATCAAAATCCTGATAGTCGTGATCCAAAGGCTCTTTCTGAAGACCTAAACTAAACAGGGATATTGTAAGCTGATAAGCTAGGAGCAACGAATGACTTTTTTAAGGGCAATTGATGTGTTAACAGAGTTGACTCGCTAACGAGTCAAAGTAAGTTTAAACAACTTGAATTTTTACCGTTCGATTGAATTCTTAATTAAACTTCCGCTGCTTAATTTAAGCGATTTAATAAGAAAGACTATAGTTTTGAGTTCCGATGCAAAGGTTTATGTTTATTTTAGCTTTGCTAAAACGTGTGGATCCTTAGCTCAGTGGATAGAGCAATCGCCTTCTAAGCGATCGGTCACAGGTTCGAGTCCTGTAGGGTCCGTTGAAACTTGCTAATCACGCACAATAATTGCAGTTCCTATGCTTGCCCAATTATAAAGCCAGCGGGCATGATTGACTGCCACGTTCGTGCAACCGTGGCTAACGGGAGTACCAAAACTGTTATGCCAATCAGCCCCATGAATAGCATAGCCGCGATGATAGAACATGGCGTAGGGTACATTTGGAACATCGTAATCCGCTCCGCTCATCCGAGTGGTGCGGTAGCGCGTTTGGATGGAAAATATACCTGTTGGGGTTGGAGTAGAAGATTTGCCTGTGGAGATGATGACTGCGTAAACGGGGCGATTTCCTTGCCAAGCAATGAGGCGCTGCTTGGATAAATCAATCTCGATCCAGCGTTCTCCAGATTGCTTTAACTTTTTAAAGTCTGGGAGTGAGGCTTGCTGAGCAAGTCGGAAAGGAGCCTCTTGCGCCCAAATAAGTTTGGATGATAAAGGCAATACCGCGATCGCAATTAGCGAACTAATCAACACGCCACAGCATCGGCGAAAAAACTGGCTATTCACAGGCTCTATGCATAGTTTCACAACTATCGTAAGCTGCGGAATCTGGCAGAAGCTAGAGGGCGATCGCAAAGCTTAAGAATTATCAAACAAGTAGCTGCAATTTTAAATTTTGATTTGCCTCTAAAACTCACAGCGTTCTTTACCACTTTTTACCCTTTGGACTAGAGTTTGCGCCCTCAGCGCGATCGCATCCCAGTTTGCCTGTAATAAAGCCGCTTGGGGAAATAAATCGCTCGATAGCCCGACCGCGATCGCGCCAGCCTGCAAAAATGCTGGAGTGTTTTCAATAGTGATGCCCCCGGTTGGAATCAGAGGAATATTGCCTAAAGGCGCTCGTAACGCTTGAATATACGCAACTCCACCCATGATTTCGATGGGGAAAACTTTGATACTTGCCGCACCCGCTTGCCATGCTTGCACAATTTCGGTTGGGGAAAGGGCACCCGCAACAAGCGGTATTTCCTGCTCGGCGGCAGTTTTAATCATGCCGACATCTACATGGGGAGTGAAAAGGAACTGTGCGCCTGCCGCGATCGCTTGTTGCTGCTGAGCCACCGTTAGCAGAGTGCCTGCGCCGATCCAACAATCAGGCAACTCCTGCCGCAAGTGGGCAATCACATCGGGGGCGCGATCGCTATTCCAGGTCACTTCTATCAGTTGAATTCCTCCAGTCGCCACCGCTTTTGCCATTTGAATACCCTGTTTAAACTGGCTACTGCGAACCACCGCAATCACACCCTGCTGCCGCACCAACGCTAGCCAGGATTGAGTATTCATACTCGCCACCTCTCAAATGACAAATTTCCTGTTTTCTGGGGAATTCTGTCTAAATCTTCAATCAGTATGATGAGTAAATTTCTAAGCTTGCTTAAACAATTTTTAAGGAGCAATCCATAAAACTTAATGAAAATAAAACATCTTGACCGACTTATTACAAGAAACTGCTGGAATCGCGAATCTTTAATATCATAGTAACTACCTTTAGGAGTCATTACGCTAGTTACTACTGGTGTGAATGACGGGAAAAAATTAATATTAGAACGATTCTTTGCGATCGCTTGTTCAATTCAATCAAGGAAAAGCAAGCAACATGACTCAACCCAATCCTTCCGCCAATCCTTCCGATAGTATTACTCCGGCGCTGTCCGGTTCTGAGCCACCGTTCAACCAATCAGAGACAATCAGCGACTCAGAGAACTTAATCTTGCTGAATCGGTCGACATTACAGGAAAATGAGGTGATTCGCGTTGAGCTTTACGCAGAGATGCCGCTGATTCATCGACAAGCCGTGGTTCGAGAAAATCTGCCAATTAAGCAATATTTGGCTAAACAACCCACTGACTAAATTATCTATTTCATGCCAACCGCTGGTGGACTGACCGTTATCCCCTTTAGAACGCCAAACAATGACTCATCCATCTTCTCCAAACCCATCGGAATCAGTTGATATGCAAGGCGATCGCGCTCAGCGCGATGAAGCCGTTCGGATCAATACTTTGATGGACAATCTCAACAATTTGAAAAGTAAGCTGAACAATTTCACGGTGATGGATGAGCTAGGTCAGCCCATTGGTGAAATTCAAGACCTCATCTTAGATGACACTCATCAGCTTAATTTAGTCATTGCGACCTTGGGATCAGCGGAGAATAAACCATCCGTTTTGCTCAATGGTCGTCGCATCAAAAAGGTTAGCGTTCAGACCCATGCGGTATTTGTTGATATAGTCAGAGCCGATGTTGGCTTTTTGCCAGAATATACGCCTTTAGAATCCAGCGATTCTCGCAGGGATAGTTTCACAAATCGCGCCGAATCAAACCGTTCAGCGCCGTCACAAGCGGCTCAACCACCGTTGTCCTATAGTGCCGCTGCTGCTGCCGCCGCCGCGTTGATGGGAGGAAGCGCGATCGCCCCTCCTGCACCAGAAGATAACCTGGCATTAGAAGAAGATGACTTATTTACATCCGATCTACTATTGCCTGAACCTGCTGCTGATTTTGCCGCGATAGAAGATGACTTATTCACATCCGATCCTCCTGCACCAGAAGATAACCTGGCATTAGAAGAAGATGACTTATTCACATCCGATCTACTATTGCCTGAACCCGCCGCTGATTTCGCCGCGATAGAAGATGACTTATTCACATCCGATCCACCGTTGCCTGAACCTGCTGCTGATTTTGCCGCCTCAGTCAAGATGTCATCAATGGAATCAGAATCATTAGATGACGATTGGTTTGCAGACGATGAAGACGATCTAGCAACTTCTGCGGAACTCCCTGAGCTATCAGAATTAGAGCTTTTGCCTTCAGAAGATCTTTTGTTAGACAGCGAATCTACTTCCGATATCGCTATCAATAATTCCCTAGATGATTGGTCGGATTTGGTCAATCCTACAGGTCAGCCTAGTTTAGACTACGCCCTTCCCTCCGAAGCGGTTCCCTTACCTGAACTGGCTAATGATGACCTCTTAGAAAATCCATTCGCACTCGCTGAAGCAGACGAGATCTCAGAACTCGGATTTGTGGAAGTCGGATCTGCTGCGTGGGGACAGACTGCTGAACCCATTGATACCTTCTCTGGCGACCCATTAGCACCACTAACTGATGCGGAAATTGAAAGTGAGCTTGAGGACTTGCCCGATATTGGCTTTTTGCTAGATGATTCTTCAGTCGATGCTGTGAATGAAGATGCTGAAGAGTTTTTGCTGCCATCCGATTTTGGCGAAGCTGGATCTACCACTGATTTAACTCTTGAGAGTTTGCCCGATCGCGATCCACTTTCAGAGCCATCTTTGGACGACTTTCGATTCCCAGATATCGCAACTGCGGAAATATCTTTGGATGATTTTGGATTCCCAGATGCCACAACCGTCAGTGATGACTTAGCCAGTCAGGTGCCCAACTTAGATTTGAACCTTGGTGAAAGCTTGGTTGATGCTGACTCAGACTTATCATGGACTGACGAAATAGAAACAGGTGAGTTGTTTGAACTGAACCTTGATGACTCTTTCAATCAGCCGCAAATGGCGACAGACAGCGAGCTTGAGTTGGAATTAGCTGATCTAGATCTATCGGCAACTGAATCTATAGATTTAGAGTTTGAAGCTGATTCAGGCTTAGATCTTGAAACTGAATCAGATTTAGAGTTTGAAACTGAATATTCTGGCTTGGATCTTGAAACTGGCTTGAATCTTGAAACTGGTTTGGATCTTGAAACTGAAGCGATCGCGCCACTCTCTTTAGATTTTTCGCTTGATGACGACTTCTCCAATGTTGTTGAGCCGTCTGCGGCAATCATGGATTTGAGTGAGAGTGAGATTCCCACCTCATTTATAGAGGTTCCGATGGCGGCGATCGCACCTATGGATTCTGACAGTTTGGCGAACTTAGAGCTTGATACTGCCTTTGATGTGGATTTATCCCTGGAGGATGAGTTTGGAACGGCAGGTTTTGCGATCGCAGACATCAATGACCTGAGTGAATTCACCCTTCAAAATGACCGCTTTGAACCTGAACCAGAAACCATTACTAGCCTGACTGATCTTGAGTTTACAGGTCTGCCTACAGATAATCTGCCTACAGATGACCTAACAGAAATGTTTGGCAGCGTCGCTGATTTATCTTTTGCAGAAGAGGGAGAATTTGAGGATCTGAGTGATTTACGATCTGAGTCTGTCAGAGATATGGCTCTAGATAGCTTGTTCGACAATCCAGTTGATAATCTGGAAAGTGCTTCGGATGAGTTTAATTTTTCTACTCCTAGCATGGGATTTGTCGATCCGGCGGCAGGAATGGCAGCGGCACCTGGCATTTTAGCGGGGTTAGCAGGGTTGGCGGCAGGGCGATCGCCCAATCTTCCAATTGAGGAGACTCCTGCTTTAGATATTGCCGATATTTCAGATCTAAGCGATG
>CASBQE010000423.1 GCA_949127665.1 Synechococcales cyanobacterium PMM_0083 | reverse complement strand
TCTGCCAAATTCGCCTTCCGTAAATTCGCCCAGCGCAAGTCCGCGCCTGCCAAATTCGCCCCGCTGAGATCTGCCCCAAACAGATAGGCACCACACAAATGAGCTTGAGTGAGAATAGCTCTATGTAGGATTGCTTGATAAAAATGAATCTGACCCAGTTCTACTTGGTGTAAATTTGCGTCGCTGAGATTGGCTTTTCCCAAATCGGCACCCATCAGCAGCGCGAGGCTCAGATTGCTGCGTTGCAGGTGTGCCCTAGTCAGATCGGCATCGCGTAGGTCAGATTGGTGTAGCTCGGTGCCGATCAGGTTGGCATTGCTGAGGTCGGCTCCGCGCAGGTTTGCCTGGGTCAGGTTGGCTCCAATCAGGTTCACATGGCTGAGATTGGCATAGCTGAAATTGGCGTGGCTCAGATCAGCATCGACTAATTCAGCATGACTCAGATCCACTCTGGAGAAATCAAGCGATCGCCCCCGTTCAGTGCCGCCATGCCTCCCATCATACGCCACGGAATCATGTCCATTGCGTTGCAGCGATCCTAATTGCTGCTTCAACTGGGTTAAATATCTAACGTCCGCCATCCTCTTTTTGCCCTTTATCCATCGGAAAGCGCCCTTGTTCTCAATTTATTTTTGCACTGAATGCCGCCCAATTATTCCAATCGTCCACCATCGGGCGATCGCCCAGGCACACTTGCGATCGCCGACAGCACCGCATGAGAAGCCGCCAAAATGTCGCGTTCTTCTCCACCCAAATACAATCGCCCAAAGCTGCCGATCGCCGACACTTGCAAAATATTGATCAACGCGGCTTTTTCCGCTTCATTGGCTGCTAATGCTGCCCAAGCTGCGGGTTCCACTTCAAATACATAGAGCGTTTGCCCAGACATGATCATTTGTCCGCGACGAGTGCGGTTAATCAATTGAGCATGCTGAGGGTCAATATTGCGAATGATTTGGCTGGAAAGAACGCGGGGCTTGAGGCAATCTTGGCGACGCACTTCCAAGGTATCCAAAATGGCTTTACCGGCTGCTTGCAGTTCTCCTTGATTGGTGGAATGAAGCTCCAGTAAGCCGTAGAGGCGTTCCACCATCAGCACGCCGGGACGCACCACCGCCGATTTCAGCGCCACATCGGTAATCCGGTTAATTTCAATCCCAGGAGAAATTTCAATCCAGAGGGAAGCGTCGCCCGGAAGGGGAAGAAACCCAATCGAAACGGTTCCCAGGTAAGCGGCGTGCTGAGCTTGCAGCCGATCGATATAAACGTAGCTACGCAGGTCAACGCCCAAAAGTTTAATCAGTCCGGGTAAACTCATCTAGTATACGGTGTTGAGTTTGCCTATCGCTACGAAAAATTGCTACGAAAAAATTGCGCTAGGTTTTACTATGAGAGAAGTTTGGCAGGGTTGCTTGATTTCCACGAACCCGTTGAATGTCTGCCACTTGGGAACTGGGCGATTCCCGTGGGAAGCCTGTGGAAAGCTGCGCTAACGTTTCACGAATTGCCCCACCTGTCATGCCATCTGAGCCATATCAAAGCCAGTTTTTTCGTAAGCTGTTGCGCCAGACGCGCCAATGGCTTGATCGTCGACAGCAAACGGTGCGCCAGTTGCAAGTCGCTGCCAGTTGGAGCGCCCAAATTTTGGTCTATCCGGCGTATGCTCTGTTTCAATCAGCGCGATCTCTGGGCAAAACTCTGGGCAAGGCAATCCAGCCCGATCCAGTTAGCCTGCTACCTGCGGAAAATCTTGACGAAGTTGAAATTCCACTGCAATCAGCCCCGTTGCAGCTAACAGCGGAAATTGCCTTACAGCAGATACTTCAGACGGTAGAGAATTTTTCTTTGCCAGAACGATTACCCATTGGGCTAGAACCGCAGACAACGCGGATACGAGCGATCGCCTGCTTAGTAGAAACCCAAGCGCTGGTATTGGTGACTCAATTTAATCAAGTAGTGGATATTTTGACTCCGCATCAGCAGTATGAACTAGCCCAGCGGATTAGTTCGGAAGTGGCAGCCTATGCGCGATTCGTGAAACGTTCGCGAAGCGTCTCCAAAGGAGAATTCCTACGGGAATCGCGTCGTTCTAAAAGTTTGCGCGATCGAATTATTGATGCATTGCAAGGATCGCGATCGCGATTGTTCGCTCGTTTTCGTCCAGTCGCCACTAATGCTTTGCCTGCGGCATTGGGTTCATTGTCTGTGGATGCTCCAATCCGACAGTCAATGCTGGCAGTGCGCGACTGTCTATTAGAAGTGGATGTTTCTAGCCATCTGCCGCTATCAGCCGTCGCCGCCACTAGCCTATCCGCCCCAATCTCCATTTTTATTCGCGGGGTGGCAACGCAACTGGAGACGCGATCGCTGGTGCTGGTGACCAATCGCAACGAGATTCTGGATATTTTGGATGCTGACCAACAACTGATTTTGCAGCAGCGGATTATTTGGGAAGTCGCTCACTATCGTCGCTATTTGCGATTGCGCCATGCGGCGGCTCAGCTTGATCCCGTGCGATCGCCCCCTGTCAACAGTCCGGTTTTCCCCGGTGTGCGTCCGTTTTATCAGCTAATGGTATGGATGCAGCAAGGTTCTGTAGCGATCGCCGCCAATCTGTTTAAGGAAGTAGATTTGGCGGATAGGTCACCAGCAATAGTGCCTACGCCTCAGATTGGTACTCAACGCGATCGCGTTACTGCTGCCTTGGCACCCATCAGCCAGCAGCCTACGCGATCGCTAAATGCTGAACTGACGATTTCTGAGGGAATTTTATCTGAGAACATAGCTCAACCGATGATTAATAAACCGCGATCGTCCGACATAGTAATGATGCCAGACAGCCCTATCCCAGAAATTATTGATACTGAAGTAACGCTGATGGGCTACGAGCCAAGCCTGCTAGAACGCATCATGCGGCTACTGGATTTCTGCTTTTTTGCGATCGAAGAATTTACTCGCTTGCTATGGAATAGCTTATTAAAACTCGTTCCTAAGCGGTAGTAGGTGACTTTCAACCGTTAGGATGATTGATGGAAAACGATTTCAGGAACAGTTATGAGCAACGCGATCGCGGATATCTCGGTCAAAACCATTACAGGCACCGAGCAATCTTTGAAGGACTATACCGGAAAGGTTTTGCTAATCGTCAATCTGGCATCTTATTGCGGCTACACGCCTCAATACAAAGGGTTGGAAGCGCTATATCAAAAGTATCGCGCTCAAGGATTGGAGGTGTTGGGGTTTCCTTGCAATGATTACGGCGCTCAGGAACCGGACAGCAATGATAAGATTGCCCAATTTTGCGAAACCCGCTATGGCGTAACCTTTCCCTTGTTTGACAAGGTTCATGCCAAAGGTTCCGAGCAGCATCCGCTCTATACCCGTCTGACGCAAACCGCTCCGGCTGGCGATGTAGCCTGGAACTTTGAAAAGTTTTTGGTGAACAAGCAAGGGGAAGTGGTAAGTCGCTATAAAAGCGCCGTAGCGCCCGATGCGGCAGAACTGATCAGCGCGATCGAAAAACAACTCGCTGCTTAAAATCAATCAGTCCGGCACTGGGTCAGCTTTTGACCGTCAGGTAGCGCCCGGTCAGCGATCGCTGCAATTTATCAATGATATGTGAGGCGCAGCATCAGTAATGCGTCTCTTGTTTGCCTGCCGTTCCCTTTAGTGATCCTTTTGGTTAGGCATGTATGATAGTTGAAAAAGAATTTGCTAGCGATCTCGCCGAATTTTGATTTTGTACTGCGCTAAAATTCATCGACCGATTAGCATAGTGTCATTAAGATTCACCGACCGCATTGATTTCCTATGGTGCCTTCAAGTGGTGATCCATTCGACCCTCAAACTTCCATGACTGATCAGCAAAGCGATGCCGCTAGGCTCAAAACGGATTGGATGTCTCAAGTTGATACCGAGCAAGCCTTTCGCCTGGTTGATAGCATTCTGCCCTTTGAAGCCTGCCTATATCATCAAATTTTGCCGCTTTCTCTGGAAGGAAGTCGGCTGAAACTTGGCATGGTCGATACCGACGACACGACCGCTCTCGATTATGTGCGTCGGATTTTGGCGTATATGAATTGCTCCTTAGTGCCCCAACCCATCGCCTCCGACGTTCACTATGCCGCGCTATCTGCCTACCTCCAGTATGCAGATACTCAAAAAAAGGCGGCGAGTACTGTTCCTCAGCCTGTTGCCAGACGCATAGCCAAAAAACTGGCTGAGCAATCTGCCAAACTGTTTGCCGAAGGGAAATCTCTGGGGGATGCAGCAGCTCCTGCATCTGATGAAGTCTCTGGTAAAGCTGCTTATGAATACCCTACGTTGGTGGTAGATAGCCCAACTACACTACCGTCATTGGCGATCGTCCCCGATTTGACGATGCAAACAACTATTGATGCCACACAAGTGGTGGCTCAAGCTACTCAAACTTCAGTTCAGAAGGTTTCCACTCCAAGATCGACCCAGTCCTTACCTCGATTAGAAATTTATCCGGCTCATTTATCTGACCCACCAGAAGTATTAGCGGCGCTTTCTCCAAAGGCATTGCTCCAGGAATTGCTCGCTCGAATATTAGATTGGGGAATTGGGCGACTTTATTTAGAGCGGCAATCTCAGCAGGGGAGAATTGTCTGGAGCCAGAACGGGGCTGTTCAAGCAGTGCTTAATGAGTTGGAAGTGAGCAAATTTGATGGTGTAATTTGTGAGTTAAAAGCTTTAACTGAATCATCGACGGATTTTGTCAAAAAAACTAAACAGGTAGAAGTCGAGCGGCTTTATCAAAATCAGAGGCTGTTGTTACGCTTGCGGCTTACCCCCGGCAAATATGGTGAAGAAGCGACGCTGCAAGTGCTACGAGGAGCAGCACTCAAGTTTTACAAACAGCAACAGTTGGTGAGTATGGAGCAAGAGGCAATGGGATTTGCTCACCAGTTGCAGAGCAAAATTAATGAGCTGTATGCTCATAGTCATACGCAGTCAGTTTTATTGCCTGAAAACTTAAATACGTTGCCGGAATTGATGCGATCGCTCAAGCGCATGGAATATCAACTGCATGAGTTGCAATCTCTCAAGTTTGATGAGGCAGCGGAGGAGTAGGGAAAAGGCTAGAAAAAGTCCCAGCAGAAGGGAGGAGTTGCCTGCCATGCTGCATCTAGCTTTGATATCAAAGCAGAGTCACCTTCGACTTCTATTTCTCCTAACCACTGCAACTCTGAGGCGGATCTCATTCCACAAAATAGCTGCGTTAAGTGTTCAACCGAAAGCGTGATGCGGGTAGCGGCGGACTGTTGCGTACAGTACATTTTTTGCTCAACAAATTCTACAGAAATCTGCTGATTGCCCAACACTGGATCGATGATGTGAAAGGCGATCGCAAATGGATCTCCAGGATGAATCGGGCGCAGTTCCAATGCTTTCACCACATCCACCAAGCGCCACATAAACCCGCCTCCAATGGCTCCAAACCGATGAGTTAAGCCAAATTCAAACGGTTGTGGAGGTAAGGTCGGATCACACCGCTGCTCACTCAGCAAATGAGGAAATGGATCTTGTGGGTAGGTGTTCCAAACAACTGTGGTTATTTGATCTCGCAAGGATGCCAAAAAACCAATCAGTCCGCGATAGGCACCAGCGGTTAGAGCGACCCATTCCTGCACCGCGATCGCCCACTGAGTTTTAGTGGGTTCCAAATGGGTGAACTCAATCACCATGTAGCCCAGCAAATCTCCCGCTTCAGCATAGCAGTAGATTTCTTCTCCACCTTCGGGTTTAAAATACCCTTTCCAGCGATTGGGTTCTCGTTGCAACCAGCCATTGTGTTGCTGTGCCGCTTTGTGATACACCGCTTTAATAGAGGCTTCCAAGTCACCTCGATAGGGCACTACATTCACTCGCTCAGAGTAAAGCGGCAGGTGACGAGCTGACACTCGATACTGGTGCGTTTCGCCCACCCAAGCCCAGCCCAACTTGCGATAAAAGCCATGCTGAAACGGATACAGCATCGATAAGGGGATTTGCTGCTCATGAAACTGTTGTAGAGCGTATTCAATCATTTTTTGAGCAATTTTTTGCCCTCGGCGCTCTGGGGCAACGGCGACTCCGGCAACTCCCGCCATTGGAAATTCTATTCCTTGAAAAAACAAGGCTAGTTCGAGATGGCGATAGCGTCCTGCCAAATTGCCAGCCTGATCCGCTAATACCCATCCCTGTCCGCCCGGTGGATTAAGCGGCTCGTCTTGCCCCTCTTTTTCCACATCAGCTTGCGATCGCGCCGGATCAAACGCCAGCCGCCCCAAGTTGATAAATTGGGCGCGATCGCTTTCTTCAGCGGCACGAATTGTGAAACCTGGCGGATCAATCATGCTAAATCTCGCGTTAGTCGTAGGTTGGAAAATTCTCTACCATTCTTGATTAATTCACAAAAATATAGGGACATTCCGTAAAATGTCCCTACTGTAAATATCATCAATTTCTAGTTTACTGGCTAGGTTTGCTGACTAGACTGTCGCCAATAGCGGCTGTGCAATCCAACGATCCATCGCTTTACCCACTACCGAAAGCTGTTGCATCAATTGGTCAAACTGATCTGGCGTTAAACATTGCGGTCCGTCGGACAATGCTTTCTTGGGATCGGGATGAACCTCAATCATTAAGGAATCAGTGCCAGCAGCAATAGACGCAGCCGCCATAGAGGGCACATATTCCCACTTGCCTGTGCCATGGCTTGGATCGATCATGATCGGTAAATGAGTCAGCGATCGCAAAACTGGAATGCAAGATAAATCTAATGTGTTACGAGTGTACTTACTGTCAAAGGTGCGAATACCGCGTTCACAGAGAATTACATTAGGATTGCCTGCTGCCAGAATGTATTCTGCCGCCATCAACCAATCTTCAATCGTTGCCGCCATGCCACGCTTTAGTAGAATGGGCTTTTTTTGCGCGCCGACCTTTTTCAACAACGAAAAGTTTTGCATGTTGCGGGCACCAATCTGAATAACGTCCGCCACTTCTGCCAAAGGCTCTAAGTCTGCGGCATCCATTAATTCAGTAATAATGCCTAGTCCAGTCGCTTCTCTTGCCTGTGCCAATAGTGCTAAAGCGCTTTCTCCGTGCCCTTGAAATGCATAAGGAGACGTTCGTGGCTTGTAGGCTCCACCTCGAAGAAACTGTGCGCCAGCCGCTTTCACGCGCCGTGCCGTTTCCACAATCATTTCTTCATTCTCAACCGAACAAGGACCCGCTACCACCACAAGAGGCTGCTGTTCTCCAAAGGTAACGACTCCATTAGGCGTAGACACAGCGACCTCGCTACGAGAGCCTTGCCGATACTCCCGACTAGCGCGCTTATAGGGCTTTTCGACTCGCAACACCTCTTCAATCCAAGGGCTTGCCTCTTGAATTTGCCGGGGGTCCATATCTACCGTTTCGCCCACTAGCCCAATCACAACTTTGTGACTGCCAACAATTTTTTCTGGGCTGAGTCCCCAGCTTGAAAATTCTTCAGTGAGGCGTTTAACTTCAATTTCTGGGGAGCCAGTTTTCATGACCACGATCATTGGGTTTCTATCCTTGGTACGTGTGTGAATGATGTGCAAAATGACGAAGCAAAGCACAATTTTTGAGAGGGTTATGACTCTTTCTGCCGTGCTTCCCGCCAAGATGCGATCGTCCGGGAAAAGTTGGTTCTAAACTCGTTCCAACCAAACCAACTTCCTACCCGATCTTCATCCCAAGACGCAGAAAGGGCACCATAGCTAAGACCTAAAACGCCCAATCCAAAGAAGCCCAAACTGACCAGAAAAACTACCACTGATGGCAGCTTAAAGTAGTGCTGACTAACGACAATGTAACTAATTAAAAAGGTCAGCATTCCAAGACCAGATGGAATGCCGCAAAAAAGTGCAATTCGCCTAACCATTCGTTTGCTAACTACTTCCGGTATGGGAGCAGAATGGCTAGGGGCTGAATCTCTATCTTGTTTAGCCTGTTTTTCCACTTGACTAGACTTTGCTAAAGAGCCGCTCTTAGATCTGGGATCAGATTCAGCCTTGGGAGATTGAACGCCACTGCTAAGAGTTTTTTTACGGTTCTGAACTGGCTCAAACGGCAAACGTGAAGAACTGCTGGGACTAATGTCTTGGGACAATCCTGCAAACTCTTCACGTTTATCTTTATTTTTTGATTTCCAAGACTTTGATGCCATGATCGCTTTTCCTGGCTTAGCCGCGAATGCCCAGTTTAGTGATTAATGCGCGATAACGAGCGTTGTCTCCGGCTTGAATATAAGCCAGCAAGCTCTTTCTTTGACCAATCATTTTTAGCAAACCTCTACGGGAGGAATGGTCTTTCTTGTTTGTCTTCAAGTGTCCACTCAATCGATTAATCCGTTCAGTTAGCATTGCCACCTGAACGTCCGCAGAACCCGTGTCCGTTTCGTGAACCTGATAGGAGGAGATAATTTCTTGTTTTTGCTGTTGCACCAGAGCCATGAGTTGTCCGAATTCCTATTTACACAAAGTCAGCAGTACTCAATAATAGCATGGGATTTAAGCATGGCTAAAGAGTTAAGCAGGAAAGTAACACTTACAAAATTGCTAATAGTTATTCTCTAAAAGCAGGGTGAAAACACTTAAGGGGAAATAGAAGATGTCACCACTGGGCATGTACCTAAATCACCTGGAGGAGGAATCAAACCAACGACGTGAGGCACGGCACGGGGTTCATAGGCTACTAGAGACTTGCCTTTGAATGCTAAAGAAGTGCTGGCACCCGAATCTAGCATGACCGCATCTCGAAATCCTGCTTGGGCAAGCGCTATGCCTAAATCTACCGAGCCAATGGGTTCGGTAGAAACGCCAATTTGAGGCTGACCTTGTTGATTAATTCCCCAAAACGCCCGATGTCTCAATTCATTGACGCTGTACAGGCGACCAAACCGCTCGATAGGCTGGGGTTTGCCATTTTCAACGAGCCAACCAGCGGCAACAAAAGCGTCGGTCACGGTGGGCATCTCTGCCTGAAGAGCTTCTAATGTGTTGTGCTTTTTGAAGTTGAACGGAATAAATTGAACGGCTTCAGTTCCGATCAAAACGAGGGGGCGGTTTTCTAAAAATGGAATTTCGCCGCGCTTACCGGGAATAAATTGACCGTGGCTTTGACTATAGATTGGTCCTAGCATTTCGTTAGAATCCAACATTTCTAACGAGAAGAAGGTGCCATCGACGGCGGCGATCACAGGAGTATTCGCAATAATTTGAGGGATTTGCCCACGGGTGTTGTAGTGAATGGTGACTGGCTTGCCGCCGGCAATAAAGATGAATGGATTCTGATTGATTGTCATATCCAGCCGACGGATAGGGGCTGTGAAGTTGAATCCCATGCTGACGGATGGCATAGGGGAGCCGCCCCAGGCAACATCGACCATTTCTTGTATGCGGGATTGCCCAATTCGCCCGATCGCCAGTAAGCTTTCTGACTGACCTGCCAGTTGTTCATTCGCGTCGTTCATCGTCAGTGCTGCCAAGTATCCCGCTGCCTGCACCGACTCCAAGGCGGCTTTGTCAAACTTACCTTCTGGGTAGGTGAAGTAGCGAATGGGTATGGCTAGTTCTGCCTCTAAAATGCGCTTAGACTCCTGAGTCTCGATTAGCAGTTGATCGGGAGTCAATCCATCCATCACCTTGTGATTCACACTATGGGAGGATATTGTCACCAGAGGATCTTTTGCCATTTCCCGCAGTTGCTCCCAGTTAAGGCTAGAGCGCCCCATTTGTTTGCCGACTTTAGCAGTGTAGATGGCGAAAAGCGCGGGATAGCGGTATTTTTTTAGCAGGGGATATACGTAGTCGTAATGCCCTTTATAGCCATCATCGAAGGTGAGCAAAATCGGCTTGGCTGGCAGTGCAATTCCGGTGCGGAGGTGTGCCACGAGCTGATCCATGCTGATGGGAGTTAGCCCTTTTTGTTTGATTAGCTGGAGGTGCTGCTCAAACTCTTGTGGGGTGACATCAAAGAATACGAGCTTTTCCGGCAGGATGTCGTGGTACATCATGACGGGCACTTTGGCTTGCCGCGCCAAAGAGTTAATTTCGGGAAAAGGACTGGGATTGAGATATGCCATTACCTGCGGGGCAATCTGACCAACGATCGCGTCCATACCAAAGGCAGGCTGCTCAACCCAATTGGCAGTTTGAGAAATGTTGCTGACGAGTTGAGTAATCCCGGTGGTGGATCGAGTTGTTTGGGCTTGGCAATCAGGATTGGCGGCGGGGGCAGGCGCTTCTATGGCGGGCTGCTCAGGTATGCCGTTGGCATCGAACGACTGAGCCAGAGTGAAAGGAGGTGAAATGGCAGGCTGCGATCGCCCGATTTCACAACATAGAAGGGGCATAATGACTGCGATCGCCAGCTGCGATTTCCGTAGAGATCGTTTCACGAGTCGCCTTTTGAAAGGAATGGCTGTCTTGAATTTGATCAAAAATTTACACGCGCGGTTCATAGCTCATCAAGTCCCACAAGATCCCCTAGACATATCTACCCTATAACGGCTGATTTGTCAGTTTTTTAGACGCTTTTTTCGCGAAGAGGCAAACCGTTTAGTGTTTAAGCTTGATCGACAAGCCTTGTATTTAATTTAACTAGCCATAGAAAACGACTGAAACAGAATTTATGGAAGATTATTACGGAGTTTTTCACACGTTGGAAAAAGAAAAACAATAGTCCTCTAAACCCACAGAGGGTAATGTTAATCGCTGTTTTTTAGCATTGGTGAAAGAGAATAGGTTTTGTATAGAAGATTACAGAATAACCTAATCAAAAAAGGTGGAATTCTTTATGAAGTTATTTTTGTTACTTGCTTAGCCATCTTCCTTTGAAAGGTGAGATAACACTCAGAAAATACGTGCGTTAAGCATCTAAATGTTCGCTTCTAGTTTCTTATGTTCCTCGCAAGCTTTTTGAAATGTTGCGATCGCTCAGGGTTCCGCTGATTTCTCAGTTTGTTCATCTTCCTAGCAATTAAATGCTGTTCATCCAAGTGCCACTCATCCAATCAAACTCAGTGAGGAATTCCTACTAATGACCATGAGACTTCCGTTTAAGTCGCCTTCAGCCCGAAGAAAGCAGCGTTCAGCACCAGTCCAAACAAACCAGTGGCGATCGCTCGATTGGTACTCCAGAAAGCTATCCCCCAGCGCTCAAGCCTGTATTCCCCTTGCCCTGATCATTGTGTTGATTTGGGGCTATGAAGCGTTTGCTCAAGGTGCGCCTACGCTCGCAGATGTGGTAAAAACCACCGAAACTCTTAAAGTGGGTCTCGATACCATGTGGGTATTGGTGGCTGGCATGTTGGTGTTCTTCATGAACGCTGGCTTTTGTATGTTAGAAACGGGTTTTTGTCGGCAAAAGAATGCAGTCAACGTACTTTCTAAAAACCTGATTGTGTTCGCCCTCTCTACGGTTGCATTCTGGGCGATCGGGTTTGGGTTGATGTTCAGCAGCACAGGCGGTGGCTTCATCGGCAGCGGCGGTGGCTTCTTTTTAACCGGTGCAGACAATAGCCCAGCCACAGGAGACGCTTATAAAGGTATCTTTAGTGCGCTCAGTTGGACAGGAGTGCCTCTGCTGGCAAAATTTTTCTTCCAGCTTGTCTTTGCTGGAACAGCCGCCACGATTGTCTCTGGAGCCGTGGCAGAACGGATCAAGTTTGTCAGCTTTCTAATTTTTAGCGTGTTATTAGTAGGAATTGCTTATCCCATCACCGGGCACTGGATTTGGGGTGGAGGATGGTTAGCCACCTTGGGCTTCTGGGATTTTGCAGGTTCAACCGTGGTTCATTCCGTTGGCGGATGGGCTGCCCTGATGGGTGCAGCAATTCTTGGTCCCCGCTTAGGAAAATATAGCGCTGAGGGTCGCTCCAATGCCCTGCCTGCTCACAACATGAGCATTGCCACCCTGGGCGCTCTGATCCTGTGGTTGGGCTGGTTCGGCTTCAACCCTGGTTCGACGATGGCAGTGGGTGACGGTTCCCTAATTTCTCACATTGCGATTACGACCAACACAGCCGGGGCGTTTGGTGGAATTGCCGCAACTATTACAGCATGGCTCTATTTAGGCAAGCCTGATCTTTCCATGATCATCAACGGCATTCTGGCAGGGTTAGTAGCAGTCACCGCAGGGTGCGCTTTTGTTACAGTTCCAGCCGCCGCTGTGATTGGTGCGGTTGGTGGAATTTTAGTAGTGTTTGCAGTAGGTTACTTCGACAAAATCAAGGTTGATGACCCGGTTGGGGCAACGTCGGTTCACCTAGTTTGTGGAGTCTGGGGAACTTTAGCTGTGGGCTTGTTTGCCGTGGGTCCAAGCGACGTACCTGGTGCATTGTATACAGCCGGTCCAACCGCTGGACTCCTTTTGGGTGGTGGGATTGGACAACTTTGGCACCAATTTGTGGGTGTGATGACAGTGGGTGGTTTCACCGTCTTGGTTTCCACAATCTTCTGGGTCATCCTGAAGGCGACTTTGGGCATCCGCGTGAGTGAAGAAGAAGAGTTTATTGGGCTGGATATCGGCGAACATGGTATGGAAGCCTATGCAGGTTTTGTGAAGGACAGTACAGGTTCTTCAGCCGATTTATCCGGTCATATTGATAGCTCTGGAATCCCAAGCAGAAATTATTGAGCCAGCGATAAAGAACGGTTGTGTGGTTGAAAAAGTAGAGACATGGACCGAACTCTTGATGAAGACTACCTAAAATAGTGGAATCTTAATTTATTAAAAATTTAAGGTTCCACTTTTCTGTTGAATAGCAAAAAGACAGGAAATATTTTCTGATTACCAAATATTAAATAGTTCGATGGGCTTTGCAGAATACCACCTCACGTATTTTGTTACTTATAATACAACTTGCCTCAACCAATAGAATCACAATCAATTCCATTGGATTGACTCTATAACAAAAGTGTTTTTGCTTTGTCGTACAGGTGATTTGGGTCTCGGTTTCGATATATCCGCTATAGAGCTAGATTCGATGGGTAGCAGCCAGACAACGATAGGGATCTCAAGTAATTGAGTGCCTGTTTTTGTGGCGATGTGCTGATTTTTACACGATTTTTTGTGTTAATTGCGAGGATTTTCGGTTAACAATGGCTAAACTCAAGTATCAGAAAAAGATCAGAGGCGATCGCCGCTCGTCTTCTAGATTTTCCAATTTGGTTTCCTCATTCCAGCAGTTCTATCTGCACTTCGCCGACAGAGGCAGTAGAAGGGCTGGTCAAAAATCATGGTTGAAATGGGCGATCGCATTTTGTGTGCCATTGGCGTTTTTAGCGGTTTTAAGTGTCTTGGGTGGTCCATTGGCTGATGGGGCGATCGCTCAAGTTCCCGCAGCAGCGGCTGAAAAGAATCCCTATGAGGCAATCGACACGGGCGATACCGCCTGGATGTTGGTTTCCACTGCACTCGTGCTGTTCATGACTCCTGGACTAGCATTTTTCTATGGTGGATTGGTGCGATCGCGCAACGTTCTTAACACCATGATGATGAGCTTCGTTTCCATGGGAGTTGTGGCTGTAATTTGGGTGCTGTGGGGATACAGCCTCGGCTTTGCCCATGTTGCGCTTGACAAGGACAACTGGGAAACCGGAATCGGTCAATTTATCGGTAGTTTGCAGTGGTTTGGCTTGAATGGGGTGGGGCTGACTCCGGAGCCAATTTATGGGGCAACGATTCCCCATCAACTGTTCATGGCATATCAGATGATGTTTGCCATTATTACAGTGGCACTGGTATCGGGCGCGATCGCCGAGCGGATGAGCTTTAAAGCCTATGTTTGGTTCTTAGTGCTGTGG
The DNA here is from genome assembly GCA_949127665.1 of Synechococcales cyanobacterium PMM_0083. Classification (GTDB taxonomy): domain Bacteria; phylum Cyanobacteriota; class Cyanobacteriia; order Leptolyngbyales; family Leptolyngbyaceae; genus ULC077BIN1. The sequence goes on along the minus strand of CASBQE010000423.1, from coordinate 4,765 downwards.
ACAACGTTCATTTACTGTCCGCTTGCCCACATGGTGTGGGGACGGGGATATCTAGGTCATTTGGGCGCTCTGGATTTTGCGGGTGGAACGGTCGTCCATATTAGCTCTGGTGTTTCGGCACTCGTTGCCGCTCAGATGCTGGGTAAACGTAAGGATTACACCATTAAACCGATTATTCCTCACAATGTGCCTTATGTGTTGCTGGGTGTGGGGATGCTCTGGTTCGGCTGGTTTGGCTTTAATGCAGGCAGCGCGATCGGCATCGGTAGAGATATTGGAGTCGGACCTTCTGCAACGGTCGCATTTGTCGCAACTACTGTTGCAGCGTCAGCAGGCGGGTTAGCTTGGGCACTGGCAGAATGGTTTAGTAAAGGCAAACCCACTGCTGTAGGCATTGGTAGTGGCTTTGTCGCTGGATTGGTCGGCGTTACGCCAGCCGCAGGCTTTGTTACCCCAGTTTCGGCAATCATAATTGGTGCGATCGTTGGACTTTGCTGCTATTTTGCAGTGAACTTTAAAGCGAAAATCCAGTTTGATGATGCCCTTGATACCTTTCCAATTCATGGAGTTGGTGGAACCGTTGGCGCAATCTTGACGGGAGTTTTTGCAACCAAGTCGGTAAATGGTTTAGGAGCAGACGGTTTGCTATATGGCAATTTCAATCAGCTATTGATTCAGATCTGGGCGGTGTTGATTGCTTACGTGGTCGCGGCTATTGGTACTTTTGTCATTCTCAAGGTCATCGCGCTATTTATGCCGCTGCGAGTTAAGAGTGAGGTGGAAGACGAAGGATTGGATATTCACGAGCATGGTGAAGAAGCCTATGGCGATAGCATTGCGTCTGAACTCAACTTTGCTATCCAAACGTCTGCTTCTGGAGCTTCCACGCCTTCTGAAGTTTAGTGTTTGCTTTGCTAATTTCTTGCTTCACTAATAGAGTTTTGTGATGAGGGCTATCTTGGTGGCTGCAAACAGTTTTGGAACTGATTTGTACCCGTTTCCAAGATAGCCTTTACAATCTGATCCAACGTGTCTGATTTGAGCAAGTGTTTAGACGTTTTAACGTACCAACTTGGGCTGTCTCTTTGAGTTTGGTGAGTGGACTGTTACTCCCAATTGCGCTGCTTAGCTTTCATAGAGACAACTTGCGGAGTTCTTCTCAGGTTCGTGCATCTACAGTTGATCAACCAACCCCTGATCCTTCGCCTTATTCAACACCAGCTAGTTCTACCGCTGCCAATGTCGAGGTTGGAGTGCGACGGCAGTTGAATTATGCCGAATGGGTGGAAATGTTGAAGCGAGAGGCGATCGCGATCGCGGCTCAGTCGCCTAGCCATCTAAAAGTTTTAGCGGGTGATTCCTTAAGTTTGTGGTTTCCCAGCAATTTGCTGCCCCTAGGCGCGACTTGGCTGAATCAAGGCATTTCGGGTGATACGTCCTATGGGCTGTTGAAACGGGTCAAATTTTTAGATCAAACCAAGCCCCAGACTATTTTTGTCATGGTTGGCATTAATGATCTAATTAAAGGGGTTAGGGGTGAAACGCTGGTTGCCAATCAGCGAGAGATTGTGCGCCACCTTAAAGCCGCGCACCCGCAAGCAACAATTGTGATTCAATCCATTTTGCCCCACGGTGGCGATCGCGCCAGTCGGCGGTATCTTGCCTCTGTCAAAGGAGATCCTGCACCAAAAGAGCGCCAGCGTCCCTTGTGGGTTGATCGGTTACCCACTATTTCAAGCCGCTGGATTCGCACTATTAACGAAAAACTAGAGCGCATTGCCCATGACGAAGGCGTTGAGTATCTAGATTTACATAGCGCTTTTGCGGATGCAGACGGTTACATCAAAGAAGAATTGACCACTGACGGATTACATTTGAGCGTTGCTGGGTATGCCCTTTGGCGATCGAAGTTGCAGCAAGTGGGCGAGTCGGCGGTAAAGCCCCCGATCTCGCGCTCCGCCACTTCCCCCTAAGGAAGTGGCACTTTTCTAGAAGAGAGTGTCAAGATTGGGAGAGGAGATAAGCAAACGCCCAATTCCTATATGCCCCAACCCACAGACTCGATCGCCCAGCACTATCACGAACGCACCAAATACGATCCCAAAACGATTAACGCCAATAGTAAACCGCTCGATTGGAATCAGCAGCCAGTCCCGTTCAAAGAATACAAAATTGGCAGTTCGTTTGATCTGAAGCCATTTCTAACTGAGAACCCCGAAAAATTTGCCGATGATCACACAGGCAAGTGGTGGCAGAGGATTTCTCAGCTTTTATTTTGCAGCTATGGCTTAACGGGCATGGTTCCCACGGTTGGCGAACCTCACTACCTGCGGGCGGCTCCCTCTGCGGGTGGGCTTTACCCCGCTGAGCTATATCTAATTTCGCGCGGCACTCCTTTACTGCCAGCCGGGTTGTTCAACTATCAAGCTCGCACTCATTCCCTGATGCATTTTTGGGAGAACGACCTGTGGTCAAAGCTCCAATCTGCTTGTTTTTGGCATCCTGTCTTAGAAAATACTCAATTGGCATTAATCGTCACCACGGTATTTTTGCGATCGCAATGGCGGTATCAAGATCGTGCCTATCGCCGCATGTGTTTAGATAGTGGACATTTGTTAGGCAACATTGATTTGACCTGCGCCATGAATGATTATCGCCCTCATTTGATTGGTAGCTTTGCGGATGAAGGCGTGAATCAGATGTTGTATTTGGATTCTGCTCAGGAAGGAGCGATCGCGGTGATTCCTTTAGCTGATTTGCTAGAAGTGCGCCAAAATCTTCCGCTTGCCAAAACAATTATTCCCACTCGAACGCAGGTAGACTACCCCACCCTTGCCGATGGCGAACTGTTGTCATATTTTCATCAGGCAACCCAAATTGACCTGAATGAAACCACGAAGGTTAACTGGAAACTGTCTCCCACAGAAGGGCAGCGCACCGATAAATACAATTTTCCGTTTTGCACCAAAGTGCCGACTGCAACCGATGCGATCGCGTGGGGAAGCAATCTAGAAGGGTTAGAAAACACCCTGCTCAAGCGGCGCTCAACCCGTGAATACACCGGAGAGCCGCTCAGCTTGAATGAACTGAAGCAACTACTAGATTTCACTTACCAACCTCAGCACTACGGTGAACAAGGGCTAGACGGGACTCCCGATTGTTTTGATCTCAGCTTAGTAGAAACCTTCATCGTGGTTTCTTCTGTAGATGGGCTAGAAGAAGGCTGCTATTATTACGCGCCCAACTCTCAAGAACTCCGCCAAATTCGCTTCAAAAATTTTCGCCAAGAGCTGCATTTTCTCTGTTTGGGGCAAGATTTGGGGCGCGATGCTGCGGTCGTTCTGTTTCACACAGCCGACCTAAAAGCCGCCATTGCTACCTATGGCGATCGCGTCTATCGGTACTTGCACTTGGATGCTGGACGGTTAGGGCAACGCCTAAACTTGGCAGCTATTCATCTCGGTTTAGGCGTAAGCGGCATTGCTGGCTTTTTTGATGACCAAGTAAACGAAGTCCTCGGCATTCCGATTGATGAAGCCGTTTTATATATCACCACCCTCGGTCGCCCTCAAACCTTGCTCTAAAAACAAGCCTTGTAGTCACGGCTTGTGGTCACGTCTCATCGTCACATCCGGTACTCACTTGAGACATTTTGTTCCAAAAACTCTTCAATTCGTCGCCAAACTTGATCCACTAAATCAGAAGCATCGGCATCGAACCATTCAATTTCAGGGTAGGCGCGAAACCAGGTGCGCTGGCGTTTGGCGAATTGGCGCGTATGAAGAATGGTGGCTGCGATCGCCTCGGTTTGAGAGATTTCACCTGTCAGAAATTGCCTGAACTCGGCATAGCCCAACGTATTTAGCAGCGGCAGGTCAGCCCCATATTTTTGACATAGGAACTCCACTTCTGCGACGAAGCCATCCGCAACCATCTGATTTGTGCGCTGGGTAATCCGATCGTGCAGTTGCACTGGATCGCCGCACTCTAGCCCAATCTGCAAAATCGGGTAAGTCGGCGGCTGTTCTCCCTGCTGCGCTGACATGGGTTGCCCAGTCACATAAAATACCTCCAGCGATCGCAGCGTTCGCACTTGATCATGGGCATGGATTTTGGTAGCCGCGTCTGGATCAACCTGTTGCAGCATGGCGTAACACTGGTGTTGTCCCAAGGTTTGGAGTTGCGATCGCAGTTCTGACTGAGGCGACACCCTAGGAATTTTGAGTCCCTTGGTAATGGAGCGGATGTAAAGCCCGGTTCCACCGACCAGCAGCGGCGAGATCGGCGGCTCCCGATGCATAGTTTCAATAATTGTTTGCGCCTGCATTTGATACTCTGCCAAAGTTAACGTTTCTGTCGGTTCACAAATATCAATCAGACAGTGAGGAATGTTTTCCTGTTCGGCGATCGCGGGTTTTGCCGTACCAATGTTAAATTCTCGATACACTTGACGCGAATCAGCGCTAAGAATGGCAGAATTCAAACGCTTTGCCAGTGCGATCGCCAAGCTGGATTTACCCGTTGCCGTCGCCCCACAAATTACAATTAATCTTGGTACAAGAGTATCGCTGCTTATGAAGATTCCCATAGAGTTGGTGTTTGGATATGAGGTAGTGATTGAACCCTGTCGCAAACAGTTCAGGAAACCTATCTAAAAGCGGTTATAAGCCTTTTGTGCTACAATTTTAGACAGTTTTGGTCTTCTGAAGCTTAAAAGCAGTTTTAGACCACGTTATTTCGGCTGGAGCGCTAATTGCATGTCAGA
>CASBQE010000422.1 GCA_949127665.1 Synechococcales cyanobacterium PMM_0083 | reverse complement strand
TGAATATTCTGCCAACCGCCTAAACTAGATCCAGCAGAGTATGGGCAATTTGGGTTATGGCTGAACAAGCAGGCAAAGTGTATTTAGTCGGGTCGGGTCCGGGAGATGCCGACTACCTGACCACGCAAGCGCAAACCATACTCGCCACCGCTGAGGTGCTGGTTTATGACGCATTGGTAGACAGCGAACTGCTGAACCTCGTGCCCGCAGCCTGCCTCAAGCTGAATGTGGGCAAGCGCGGCGGACAGCCCAGTATGGCTCAGCCCGAAATTAATCACTTGTTGGTGCAGCACTGCGATCGCGGCAGAAAAGTGGTGCGACTCAAAAGTGGCGACCCGTTTGTCTTTGGTCGAGCGCAGGCAGAAATCGAAGCATTGGTCGCACAGCGCTGTGACTATGAAGTGATACCGGGCTTGTCTTCGGCGCTGGTGGCTCCATTACTAGCTGGCATTCCTCTGACCGATCCACAACTGAGCAGTTCGTTTACGGTTTGCACTGCCCACGATCCCGATACGTTGAACTGGGTTTCTTTGGCAAAACTAGAAACACTGGTGATTTTGATGGGCGGACGCACTCTACCAGAAATTGTCCGGCGGCTACGAGGTCATGGTAAATCAGCCAAAACACCGATCGCGGTGATTCGGTGGGCAGGTCGGGCTGAACAGCAGATTTGGGAAGGCACACTGGGCAACATTTTGGTGGAAACAGCCAATCAGTCTTTGGCTCCCTGTGTGATTGTGATTGGCGAAGTGGTGAAACTGCGATCGCTGCTTCAGCCAAAAGTAATTCGTAATGTCGCTTCAGAGCCACAGCGTGAACGAACGCAGCGCGATCGACTGCAAAATCAACGGACGCGGGACTCTCGAATACCTGCCGATTCGACCATTCGGCAACCAGAGCGCGATCGCCGTCCCGCTCCAAGATTGGAAATCCCAGATAATCGGGAGTCATTCTCCGATTCAGTGCCGCCTGTAGAAGACGATTTTTCAATCCTGCCGCCCGTTTCCACAGAACCGTTGCCCTTGACCCATAAAACCGTATTGGTGACTCGTGCAACCAGCCAGTCTAGCCAGTTCACGCAACTGTTAGAAGCTCAAGGAGCGACTGTGGTTGAGATGCCAACCTTGGAGATTGGCGCGCCTTCTAGCTGGCGAGATTTGGATCAAGCGATCGCTCGGCTTGACGAATTTGACTGGCTGATTTTAACCTCCACCAACGGCGTAGATGCCTTTTTCAAACGCCTCAAAACTCAAACAGGCGATGATTCACTCTCCTGCAACATTAAAATTGCCGTGGTCGGCGAGAAGACGGCGCAGCGCCTACAACAATTGGGTATTCCCGCTGATTTTGTTCCACCCAGATTTGTTGCCGATTCCTTAGCTACTAACTTCCCTGAGCCGTTAAGCGGTCTTCGCATTTTGTTTCCTCGCGTCGAAAGTGGCGGTCGCGAAGTGTTGGTCAAGGAATTTGCGAATCAAGGTGCCAAAGTGCGAGAAGTTGCCGCCTACGAATCGCGCTGTCCAGCCGAGATCGCCCCCCAAGCCTTGCAAGCATTGCGATCGCGCTCGGTGGATGTGATTACCTTTGCCAGTTCCAAAACGGTGCAGCATTTTTGCCAACTGTTCCAACAAGCCGATGCAGCATGGCAAACCTACCTGGAAAATGTCTGCATTGCGTCGATTGGTCCTCAAACGAGCGAAAGCTGTCAGAGTTTGCTGGGGCGAGTCGATGTGGAAGCTACTGAGTTTACGCTGGATGGGCTAACAGCAGCAATTGTGCAATGGGCAACGCCGAAGGTGGAAGAAGCGATCGCTGAACCCACTCCAGAGCTTGAAATTCAGCAGCCTCAAGCCACTCCAAAATCCGAGTCCATTCCGACTTTTGAAGCATTGGAAAGTATAGAACCGCTTCAGGTAGAAGGTATCCAAGCAAATATTCAGCCCGAAGATATCCAGCCCGCAGATATCCAGCCCGCAGATATCGTCGTAGAAGAGTTCCTATCGCAAGTAATCCCACCGGAATGGGACAACCTCCAAACGGTGCAAACTCCTGATAGTCAACCTGAAATAATTCAGCCGGAAGCGAATTTGGAGGAGGCGATTTTTGTGGCGGCGATCTCACCTGATAGGGCAGGATTGCCACAATCATTCAGCACAACGACAATCCCTGAATTTTCCCCAGCACCAGAGTCAGAAATTTTGCAGCCGGAAATATTAGATATTAGAAAACCCAATCAACCGAAAACTGAAGTTAAACGTCCAGCGACACCAGCAGCGATCGACCTTGAAATCAAAGACGTAGAGGTGATTGCAGTGAATAAATCACACCCCAAAAACCTGAAAACGCCACATTCAGCTTCTAAACCTCAATCTCAAGACAACGAATGAGGTAAGCTTCAATTCAGTTTGTCGCTTTTTTAAAGCCCTCCATGCCTTTACACAGCTTTATTACTAAATTCTCTGAAAAGGCTGGACAGAAACCAGAATTATGGTACAATTGTATCAAATTACTACAACTCTGTCTTAGATCATGGAAACCCTTACCCCAGCGCAACAAGAGCTATACGATTGGCTGATAGAATACATCCGCGAAAACCAATATCCGCCATCGATTCGTCAAATGATGAAGGCAATGGAGTTAAAGTCTCCAGCCCCCGTTCAAAGCCGTTTAGAGCATTTGAGAGCGAAAGGCTACATTGAATGGACAGAAGGTAAGGCGCGGACTATTCGAGCAACGAATGAAGTATTGCGAGGAGTTCCGATTCGCGGAATGATTGCGGCTGGTAGCCTGGTTGATGCATTTCCTGATGCTGATATTGAGTATCTAGATTTGGCAGGTATTTCACTGAAGCCGACCTACTTCGCGCTGAGGGTGAGGGGAGACAGCATGGTGGATGCCATGATTGATAGTGGTGATATTGTTATCCTTAAGCCTGTGAGTGACCCAAAAACACTCAAAAATGGCACGATTGTGGCTGCGAGGGTTCAGGATCAAACTACTCTGAAATATTTTCACCGTCGCGGTAGCAAAGTCACCTTGCAACCTGCAAACAAAAACTATGAGGCGATTGAAGTGCCTGCTGCTCAAGTGGATGTTCAGGGCGCTCTAGCCCATGTATGGCGTGATTACATCTGAAAACCTGCAAGATTATCTTCAAGCGGATGAGGTGATTGATTGGCATCATCCCGATATTTTGAAACTGGCAAAGCAACTGGCGTTTGGACGGGAAACCTCGATCGCAATTGCCCAAAGTTGTTTTGAATGGGTACGCGATCGCATTTTTCACAGTTTCGACTATCAAATGAATCCTGTGACTTGCAAAGCATCGGATGTGATGCGCTACCAGACAGGCTACTGTTATGCAAAAAGCCATTTATTGGCAGCGTTGCTACGGGCAAATGGCATTCCGGCAGGGTTTTGTTATCAGCGCTTGAGCATTGATGACAAAGGCGCACCCTATAGTTTGCATGGATTCAGCGCGATTTATCTAGAAGAAATGGGTTGGTATCGCGTTGATCCGAGCGGGAGCCGCCCAGGCGTTAATGCTCAGTTTATGCCTCCAATCGAACAGCTTGCCTTTACCGTTCAGTTTTCTCAAGAGGCAGACTTTTCAACCATTTTTTCAAATCCCCTTCCAGATGTTGTAGCTTCTCTCCAAAAGCACAACACTTGGAATGAGATGCTTTGTGACTTGCCAGACATTTCATTGGAAGCTGCTGCAAAAGCAGGGTTCTTTCAGTAGGACAATCACCCATTATGGGCAAAAGCAGCAAGGCGATCGCGCTAACTATGGCATGATGGCAATCAAATCCGCCATCGGATTGTTCAGTTTAGTTAGCCACTGATAGTCATGAACGCTATTCAACCGCTTCTAAAGATTTTACGCAGCCGTAAAATGGCGGCATTACTGCTGCTAGGGTTTGCCTCTGGTTTGCCTTTGTTTTTAACCAGTCGAACCTTGCAAGCCTGGATGAAAGATGCCCAGGTTGATTTAGGCGTGATTGGCTGGTTTAGCTTGATTGGGCTGCCTTATACCCTCAAGTTCCTCTGGGCACCCTTTTTAGATCGCTTCGTTCCGCCTTTTTTGGGGAGGCGACGAGGCTGGCTGTTGATTACTCAGGTTGGGCTATTGGTGGCGATCGCTGCCATGTCGTTACAAGAACCAAAAGAAGCCCTGCAACTACTGGCAATTAACGCCTTCGTGATTGCCTTTCTGAGTGCAACTCAAGATATTGCCAGCGATGCCTACCGGACTGATGTATTGGAGCCTGCCGAACTAGGCATTGGAGCCTCTACTTGGGTATTAGGCTACCGAGTCGCAATCTTGGTATCGGGTTCTTTGGCGCTAATTTTGGCAGATTATATTTCCTGGCAACTGGTTTATTTGATACTTGCAGGACTGATGGCGATCGGGATACTGACAACGCTGTGGGCACCGGAACCCCGCGATCGCGCTGCTGCTCCTCAAACGCTTAAAGATGCAATTTATCTTCCTTTCAAAGAGTTTTTTGGTCGGTTGGGCGTTAAGTCCGCCGTCTTAGTGCTTTTATTCGTATTATTTTTCAAGTTAGGCGATGCATTAGTGGGTAACATGGCAATCCCATTTCTGCTGGATGTTGGCTACAGCAAAACCGAGATTGGCGCAATCCAGGGAACATTTGGCTTTTTAGCGACCACGCTTGGAGTGGTTGGGGGAGGCATTCTTCTGACTCGGATCGGCATAAACCGGGCGCTGTGGATATTTGGCGGTTTGCAAGCCCTTAGCAACCTGGGATATTTCTCCCTAACCCTATTACCCAAGGTGACCCAGTGGTTATTAATTGCCATTAGCCTAGAAAATTTTTGTGCAGGATTAGTAACAGCGGCTTTTGTTGCCTATCTGATGAGCCAATGCAACCATGCTTTTACAGCGACTCAATATGCCCTCCTCTCTAGCCTGATGGCATCTAGCAACATTATTTTGGCGGCTCCAGCAGGTGATTTAGCCAAGATGACAGGCTGGTCAGTCTTCTTTTTACTAACCTTGCTAGCATCGCTCCCAGGTTTGCTGCTTTTACCGTTTGTTGCCCCCTGGAATGCTGTTGCGCTAGCCCAACTTCCTGTGAATGATGAAAATCCATCTTAGGAATGATTTAATACTTTTTAGAAGAAAAACTGAAGAAAAGTGCTTGATAAACTTCAAATTTGTTGCTAGACAGAAAGTCTAGTGCGGTAAGATTGAGTGAGCAAGCTTTACAAATCTTGAGTGAAGTCTCAGAAAAGCTTTGAATGTTTAAGAAAAACTTATATTGTAATTCTCATGGCGATTTTCCGGCAGTACGTGGCTCCTCTGTTGATTCTTTTTGTCTTTTTGTTTGCTTTGGTGGCGGTTAGTTCCCGTATTTTCATGCCGATGGATATGGCGGCTCCTGCTCCGATTGAGCCAATGGCTGCTCAAAATTCAACGTTGTATAAACCGACAAATTCTCATAAAGCGACGAACCTCCCCCCGTCCCTGTCTGCTTTAGTGACAGGATTGACGGATGAATCGACTTGATTGGGCTGTTGCTTTGTAGGTTAATGTTTGAGTCTCCCATCGCCGATCGCTAGTTTTCCCCCTGGCTACCAGATTTTTCAAGGCTCCGGTTTGCATCGGGCGTTATTAGTAAAGTTCATGCAGTGTACCTACGCTGAATTTGAACCTACTGGTACTTACTCTCATCTTGCCACTACGGTAGACCAGTATTTTTCTCAGGAAACGCCGCTTTGGTGGGTGAAATTAAACCGCACTAGCGATGATGAATGCCCAGACATTTTAAATCATCCGATCGCTTGTCTATGGGTTGGCACTGCGATCGACCAAATGAGTGGCGATCGTCATGCCCAGATTTTTCTACTGTACGTCGCGCCTGCCCATCGTCGTCAAGGTATTGGCGCGGCTCTGATGCATCAAGCTGAGCAGTGGTCACTAGCACGGGGCGATCGCAAAATCGGGCTTCAGGTCTTCCAATCTAATCAACCCGCTGTCACGCTCTACAACCGTTTGGGATATGAAGTTCAATCGTTGGGAATGGTGAAGCCCTTGAGCCGTAGTGAAACTATGAAAGATGGGAAAGGCAGAAACATGAAACCTTCCTCAACAAGTTAACCATGCTCTCAAATAATCTCTATGCTCTCAAATAATTTCCTACCTAGAGGCATCCCTAATATCATCTAGCGTTTTGACGGTCAGTACTTGGGGCGGTGTCGAGTCAGGCGGATACAGAAGATCGACCTGCACAATCCGGCGATCGCCGCCTGGTAAATTTAGTGTTAACAATGCTTCTCCTGCCTCTCCCCGTTGTTGAGTCACATGAATAAAACGGGTTTGGGTGATTCCCGTATCATCGGTATAGCGCAACCGTACCGTACCCCGGAAAAAAACTCGGTTCTCAGGTGGGTTATAAAACAACAATCCACCCTTGGGTTTGTCATCTTTTAGGGGTGTTTGAATTGCCAACGTCACCGTTTGCTTTTGCTTCGTTGGATTATAGAGGGGCATCGTTAAACTATATTGAATTCCGTAATTTCCATGAGCTTGATAAGCCGTATCAGGATAACGCGCCAATAGTTTTGCACTCTGAATTTGCCCCGTGCCAAGGGTGCCTCGGTAAAGCGTACTTAAACCATAAGAAAATGCTCGTCCTTTTTTTGGAATCGTTAAGCGATCGCCCTTCGGTGTGTCTGTAACCATTGACTGCCACTGAGAGCCGACAGCGACTCCAGAGACGCGCCCATAAAAAACCTTGGCTACATTTAAGTTAGGAGGCGTAGGAGGAAGATCACGGGGTCCTGCCAAGCCACCTTTTACAATTAGAGTTTGCCATTCTTCTAACGTGGGACTCCGTTCTCGCTTATCTTCGGTTAAGGGGGCAAACATCGCCAAACTGGCTACGTACACTGAACCATTGCTCTGCAAGCGCATCAGCGTAGTTCGCCCATTAGACCCCGGAGAACCGTTAATAGGAATCGGTAAATTCATTAGGAGCTGATTCTCACCCGGTTGGATTACTATCATCCGGGGCAATGCGCCTTGGCGGCGACCTCGCAGCAGATCATTCATCACTCGACTACCAGGTCCGGCATAGACCGTCCCTAGCGGATCTTCCACATAGGCTGGCAATTGAATGAATGACGCATCCGGGCGAGTCAGATAACTAGCCCCCTGCAAAACCTCGATCGCCACAGGCTTAGAAGTCGGGTTATTTAAAAGGATTGCCTGAAATAACGTTCGTGGAGTGCCGCTACGGGATCTAGCGATATGGTGGGAAAAAATATCAAACCGCCCCTGAAAAGGGTAGTTCAAATGAGCGTTAGGAAAATCTTTACCAGTCGGTGGAAACGTGGAGGTAAGGATACCCTCAGTTTGCACAATCTCTGGACTGTTACTATTAAGGACGGGTACAGTATCTAACTGTCCTGGAAGGGGGCGAATTTCCTGAGGCTGAAAGATTTCCTGCGTTTGAAGAGTGGACTGGGCAGGAAGAGATTCTCTGGGTAATACTAATTCTTGTGGAGTAATTCTGAGTGATGGCTGGGTAGGTGATGGAGCGGGCAAAGGGAATGCTTGAGCAAATGTGATCAAAGGAAACAGAGGCAACATGAGCGAATCTATCAATTCTTTTGGTTGAAAGCGTTGGTTTGATTAAAAGCGTCGGCAAGCTGGGTTGATAATATTTTGTAGATAGTTAATTTAATGCTTGACAAACTTCGATGTTAAACAAAATAAATTCTTAAAAAAGATAGCCACCGAGAAAATGCTCCGTCTGCGATCATAGATCGAGGATGCACTTCAAGATCAGTAATTTATCAATGACCTATTTTTTTATTGCAAAGAGAATCTTGCGCTTGATGGAATCTTCCCCTCGTCAGTTTTAGTGTACTTTCTTTAAACTGTCGAACAAATAAAGCTTTGACCCTGCTGTCGTTCAATTTTATTGACATTTCTGGGGCGTTGGCTACCAGTTTTTTGATTTTCAAACTTTCTGGCTTTGGTTCAAACTTTAGATAGGTGTAAATATACCTTTGCTAAAGGCACCATTAAACTGAGACTTCTCTCCTAATTACAGATTTATGCGACAACTTTCTCACCCATCTACTTCCGGTGCAACCAACTTTTTTAATATGCCCACTTCTTGGTCGATCGCATCACAAAAACGTTTAATCCGACATCGGACAGGGATATTTATCAGCGTGATCGCGCTTACGAGTGGTTCTATTTTTGGCGCTGGATTACCCGTCTTAGCCAATTCTCCTATTCTTCTAGCATCGAATTACTGTGAAGGAAAACTGCGGGATGAATTGCTGCAAGGAAAAGGAACTTGCACGTTTCCGAGCGGTAATCGGTATGAGGGAGAACTAAAAAATAGTCAGCGTCAAGGAAGGGGCATTTTCACATTTGTAGATGGCACTCGCTGTGAGGGAGAGTTTCGCAATGATTTACTGGATGGCAAGGGCGTGTGTGTCTTTCCAGGAGGAAATCGGTATGAAGGCGAGTTTCAAAAAGGCATCCGATCGGGGCAGGGCAAATTTCTTTTTGCGAATGGTACCCGCTGCCAAGGAACTTTCCGAGGTGATGTATTAGATGGGTTAGGAATTTGTACTTACCCTAGTGGCAACCGTTACGAAGGCAATTTTCAAAACAGCAAAAAGCAAGGAAAAGGACTGTTGCTCTTGGCGGATGGCACTCGCTGTGAGGGAGAGTTTCAGAATGATTTGCTCAATAGCTTCGCGGTGTGCAGTTTTCCCAGTGGAATGCGCTATGAAGGGGAGTTTCGCACGGGGCGGCAAAGTGGAAGAGGGGTTTATACGCTGGCAACTGGGGCACGGCTTGAGGGCACCTGGAAAAATGGAAAATTTGTTGAAACAAAAAATAAGCTGAACCCGATTCAACGACTTTTGCCCATTGCACCTTGAGGACGAAGGGCGGAGTGCAGAGTCTGAAATCCGAATTTTGAATCCAATCGATCAGTATTCTCAGGATTTGTTCAAATTTTAATTTTTATAGAAAGACTGTCAGGGTCAGGATAGCCTATGGTTTTTTTGCGTTTTGTTAAGCTAAATCTCATATTTATTGATCTTTGTAAGGATTACTATCTGTCTTACAACATAGTCCTTTAGACTAAATCTCACTTCAAAACGTCCTGTTTAAAAAACGGATTAAGTAAGATTATGTCTGAACTTTCTTTGCATGAATTACTGGTTATTTTTTCATCTTTTGCTTGTGTTGCCGGAATTTCTCTGTTGGTCAGCGATCGCGATCGCACACGAGATGACGTGCAAACAGCAGATCATATGCTGATGCTAATGACGTTTGCTTATTGGTTAGTCTATTGCGGGGCAGTGGGCTTGCAAAAGGTCATTTTGCCAGAGTGGGAAATTGTGATGTTGAGCGCTAAGTTGACCGGGGTGATTGCCTTTTTGCTCACGGCTAGCTGTTTGCTCAGTTTGCCGCTCAATCGTGTGGCGGATCGGCAAGTTGAATAAAGGCTTGATCTACCGAGCCAAAATCGCAGCGATCGCGGCTTCTAGCTCTGCTTGTTCTAGGGAGGCGATTACAAATACTTCTTGTACCGTTTTCCCTTGTCGAGCAATTAGCTTGAAGCCGCCTCGGATCGGAACCGACACTTTGAGAATCATTTTTGGAGCGTGCGATCGCGCCGGACCAATCACTCCAGGGGTTATGGTTTGAACTCCTACTTGTTGAGTCAGGCGATCCAAAATGGCAATCAGTCCGGGAATATGCGTGGAATGGTTTAGAACTAATCTGCCAGTGGAACTCGCCATAATAATGTCCTGAGGTTTAAATCGACTCTACAAAAACTCTCATTACTCAAAAAATAACTATGCCGCTTCTAAAGGAGCCATGGTTAAGTTTTCTCGCCCTAGTTGCATATGATAAAGCTCGGCTTGCTCTTGCGGTCCCACCCAGACGATCGCTTGCCCTTCATGATGCACCTGGTTGGTAAGTTCCCAGGCATAGTCGGGAGTCATGCTGGGAATGTATTTGAGCAAGCAGCTTGATACGTGTTCAAAGGTGTTGAAATCATCATTTAACACAATGACTTTAAAGTTGGGATAAGGTTGTTGCGTAGTTTGACCAGACTTTGCCGGGGCAAGCGTTGGCGCTGCCGCCATGATAGGTGCCTTAGTCAAGGTTCGTATTGCAAACGCGCAATCACGAGAAAATCTCATACAGGTTCAGGAAGCTCTAGCTGGTTATTTCTAGGGTATCAGTATCAGGAGCGCGATCGCCTTTCTGATTACCTTTTCCAACAATTAAGTATTGCGCGATCGCACCCATTGAGTGACTCCAACAATTGTTGCCAGAGTTAGCAGCAAAGGAGTCAGCCAGTCGCCCCAACGAACGTACCCGGTTTGAGTTTGGCGACGATAAATAGTTGCAGCATGAATTTCGTAGATTTGGGGCTGCGATCGCCACACAATTCGTCCATGAGGATCAATCACGCCTGAGTAGCCTGTGTTTGTAGCCCGTACCGCCCAGCGATCGGTTTCAATTGCCCGCATTAAATCTTGGGCTTGATGCTGTGCCATCAGCACTTCGCTGTAAGGATCAAGATTGGAAGCGGTGAGGATAAACTGCCCGCCTCGTGCTGCTTGGCTCCGAAATACTTCAGGAAAAGCAGAATCGTAGCAAATGCTGGCGATCGCTCGACCAAACGGCGTATCCAACTGCTGATTTAACGTGCCAGGTAAGCCATTTTCTGCGACGGTCGTTAGCTTGCTGACTAAGCCCCCCAACCATTCTTGAAACGGAATATATTCGCCTAGCGGCACCAACTTCACCTTGTCGTAGCGGCTGATCGCTTCTCCTTGCTGATTCAAGGTCAGTAAGCTACGAGCAACGCCGCCCTTTTGAGCCGTAAACGTTCCTAACCAGGCGACTTTCTGTTTAGCTAGCACGGCTTGATAAAATAGACTGTTGGCTCGACTGCGATCGTTCCACAAAAACGGCAGTGCGCCTTCTGGGGTTAATACGGCTTCTGCTCCCTGCTCAACCAAAGTGGTGTAGCCTTCGGCATATCCTGCTTCTGCCCTTTGCAACCCTTCCGAAAATAGCTTGATTCTGGTGGGCACATTTCCTTGAACAATGCCCACTTTCAGGGCAGAGGTCGCCAGATCATTCAACGGCTGACGGTAGAGCCAATAGCCTAACAGGTGGCAAGTGAGAAAGAGGGTGATGGCGATCGCGCTTAGAAAGTAAGACTGTCTCTCTTTAGTGTCTGCCTGCCGACTCATCCAGGCTTCGGCAAGTAGCCCATTGACCGCCGCGATCGCCGCCGTTACCGTCATTGCGCCCGATAGCTGCCCCAAATGCAAAATCGTCAGGTTTCCCGGACTTTGCGTGTAAGAAATGGATGTCCACGCCAGGGGCGTTAGATTACACAGAGTTTCGACTCCACACCAAAGCGCCGTACCCAAGAGAACGCGAAACAGACTGAACGCTATTTCCCTATTTCCTAATCCCCAGATCCTATCCCCAAACCTCATGCCCCACTGCCAAATCACCACCAGCGCCACGCCCCATAGTGTGATAAACGCCCAGCAAAAAAAGGTGATGGCGATGCTGGCAATCCATGGAATCCCCAGCCACATCAGCGGATGTAAGCCTCTAATTTCAGAAAGTGCCGAACCGTGATATCCAATGCCCCACGCGATCGCGCAGGCTGTAGGAGAGATTATTCGTCCACCTGCTTTTTGCCTGTCATCATTGACTATGACCCACAGTGGCACTAATGAAACCCACGCTAACCCCCACCAATTCAGCGGAGCCACTGCCAAACTCATGGCAAGACCGCTGAAAAAAGCAATGCTCAATAATTTCCAAGCTTGGGGCTTACAGGCTTGAGGCTTCCAGGCTTGAAAATGCAATTGAAATTTAGCTGATCGACTTTGAAGATTTGGCATAGGAACCACTATAGCCAGCAAACTGACCAGTCAGCGCTTCGCTATCGCGCTGCCGATTGCACACCCCGACTAAATTGAGTAATACAGGGGAAACGCCTTGGCATCTTTGGGTTTCACAAAAACACGCTGCTGAGGTTTTAGGTTCAGTTCGTCAAAGCGATCGCGGGTTAAATGTGCCATTAACACCTGCCCATCATCCAACATCAACTCCGCCTGAATTTCCCACCCTAGGTGAATAATCCGGCTAACCCTTGCAGCCACCGATGCTTCCGTTTGCTGAGTTTCCACCAAAATATCTTGGGGTCGCAAAAACACTTCTGGGTGGGGCGAATCAAACCCATTGGCTTGAAAAATCCGAGATGTGCTTGGCAACACATTGACTGGACCAATAAAACTCATGACAAATGCACTCGCGGGATGGTCATAAATTTGCGCCGGAGAGCCTACCTGCTCGACCTTTCCCTTATTCATGATGACAATTTCATCTGCCACTTCCATCGCTTCTTCTTGGTCATGAGTCACAAAAACGGTTGTGACATGAACTTCATCATGTAAGCGCCGCAGCCATACGCGCAGGTCTTTTCGCACTTTGGCATCAAGCGCCCCAAAGGGTTCATCCAGCAGCAGCACTTTCGGCTCCACAGCCAGCGCCCTAGCCAGCGCGACTCGCTGCCGTTGCCCCCCCGATAATTGAGACGGATAGCGATCGCCCAATCCATGCAACTGCACAAGTTCTAATAATTCATCCACCCGTGCTTTTACTTGCTGAGACGAGGCTTTCCGCAATTCCAACGCAAAGGCAATGTTTTTCCGCACCGTCAGATGTTTAAACAGGGCATAGTGCTGAAACACAAAGCCAATATTGCGATCTTGCACACTGCGATGGGTAGCATCTTCACCCGTCAGCCAAATCTTGCCACTATCAGGAGTTTCTAAACCTGAAATCAGTCGTAGCAGCGTAGACTTGCCTGAGCCAGAAGGACCCAGCAGTGCAATCAGGGTGCCGCTTTTAATCTCAAGGCTGACCTGACTGACAGCTTGAAAACTACCAAACTGCTTGGATACGTCCTCAACATTAATGCCCACAGAATGCAACCTCAATTCAGAGCGAGTAAGTTATGAAAAGCGAAAGCCGGAAGTAGGCTGTAGGCTCAGATAACAGGGGCGAACGCCAGCATTGTGTGGCTACCAGTCCATAATCCGTGCTAATTTTTGCGGCTACTACACCGTTCGATTAAAGCCCAGTTCTTTGATAGGGTTTATGTAGTTTATACCATGAGTGGTTTTTTACAC
>CASBQE010000421.1 GCA_949127665.1 Synechococcales cyanobacterium PMM_0083 | reverse complement strand
GGCTGCAACGTTTTGCACATTAGGGTAACCTGATTCATGGGGTTTCATCATCAGAATGTAGTAATTCTCATGAAACCCTTCTCTGCTCACCTTTTGCAAGCTTTTGTCCTGTACTAAGAATTCAAAGTTCTGCTACTGAAGGGAAAATATGGGCGTTGATATTTTCTGGTGGTTTTGTAAGGTTAAGGAATCTGAATTTCCAATCGTGCAGTCAGAGTTCGAGCAAGCAATGCAAGGAGTACCTGATCTTCCTGAAGTGCCAAACCTTGTACCTCGACCCAAGAACCCACCCATTCCTGTAAATGAGGATTATGCTTACTCCGTGCTAGAAGGTGTATTGGTAGGAGGGGACTTGAGTTCCAGCCTTTACCACGAACCTTTTAATGAGATAGGTTATCGAATCTTGCAGGAGGAGTTCCCTTTATCACCTGAGAGTATTGTTGAGATGGTCATGCAGTCTCGTGTAGCTCCACCCGCCATTCTACTAATGGGAATTGGTAGTGAACGGTTTGTACAACTTCCAGGTCACCTGGGCAATATGCTAATTCATGCAAGTGAAGTGGAGACAACGCTGGCATCTGTCTCACGTCTCCTTGATGTTGAATGGGAGGCTTATTTTGAGAGATCAAAGCTGGTGTTAGACTATGCAGGGTTTGATGATCATGCAGCAAAGGATGTTTCAGATGCTCTTTATGCTATTCCAAGAGCTTTGGAAAAAGTCAAAAATGATGGGGCTAGCCTTTTAGCTGTGACATCATGGGGTTGTCCTTGATGTAGATGGCAGCGATCTAACAATCCCGTTGCACACCGACCGTATCAAGTTGGTTGGTGATTCCGAAAAGTTACCAGCGGCGGGTGAACGGGGTCGTTAGACTACTAGTCCGTCTGTTTGGGTGTAGCTGGGAGATTTATGGTGGGGTGCGATCGCCGAATGTGCAAAGTTCTAGTGAAGTCTGTAGATTTACGGTAATTTCTCCGGATAGCTATAAATGAGTCTCGTACTCTCTATTCAACGAGATTGATATTGAAGAATGATCTTAAAGGAGAAGCTTTGTGATGGAACGAAGTCAAGCGGCGGATCAGATTTGTGAAAAGTGGGAAGGATATCACGATGAGCTTCCTAACGGGGACTGTGAAGCTTATCCAGATCCAGGTTCTACAGGATTGCCAATCACTATAGGTATAGGGACTACTTACTATCCATCAGGAACTTCGGCAGCCGATAAATATGGAGCAAGACCCGTTAGGATGGGAGACATTCTCACAAGGCAACAAGCAGAAGAATGCTTCAAAGTTGTGATGGACGAACGTGAGAGACTGGTCAGTGGCAGACTCACAGCCCCGTCACACAAGCCATGTATGACGCTCTCATTAGCTTTTACTACAACCTGGACCCTGGTTCTTGGTCACAACAAATGGATCGTTGTAACGCTGGGAAATATGAGGAATGTGCTGCAAGCTTTGACAAATATATATCTGCACAGGGTGAACAGCTACAGGGTCTTGTAAATCGGCGAAATGATGAAGAAAAGCTTTTCAGATCTCAAGGGCTGAATCCAACAGTAGGAGGAACAGATAATAGCGGTTCTTCAGGTGAAGGAAGATCACCCTCAGCAGATTTTTTCCCTTACAGGGCACTTCCTCTCCCCTGGGTACGCGAAGATGACTATCTTGCTATTGGAGATAAAAATGCTGACGTTTTTGAATTGCGGTGTGCGTTAATTGGTCTGGTTTTTTTACACAAGTCGGCACTAGTAAGCGACACATTTGATGAGGAGATCAAAAAGGCAGTAGAAGCTTTCCAGCAATTCAAATCTCTCAAGGTAGATGGTGTTGTTGGATATACGACATCCTCTGCCATCGAAACGTCGATGGCGGAAGCTAGGGGGAATGCAAGTTCAAAGTTTCTAACAGCAACATACTACTCTCAACGGGATAACGTACATGAGCCCGACGCTACCTGTGGGGTTACTAGTGCTGCGATTCTGCTCTCAGCTCATAACACAACTGTAACTCCAGACGGACTTTATAGCAGATTTGGGAAGGCTGCTGGGCAGGCTCCTCCAGGGCTTGCTGGAATTTACGAAAGCTATGGATATCAGGCAAAATGGACTTACACAGGAACATTTGCGGAAATTCGTAGTGCTGTTAACTCTGGCTCCCCTGTAGTTATTCATGGGGAAATGACAAGAAAAGGTCATATTGTTTGTGTAGTGGGTTTTGATCGAAATGGTCTGATTGTTCACGATCCAGCAGGTGTTTGGAATGGTGTGCCAAGGACGAGTTATAACACTCTTCCCAAAAATGGTAAGAACCGAGCCTACTCGTATGACTGGTTAAGAGCGGTTAAGGTTGATGATGGGGACATTTGGTTATCCTATATAGTGTTAGATCTATAGAATCACGAAGTGGAACAAGTTGTATCCTAAGGAATAAGGATTAAATAAGGTGTAATTCTGCCAGTTGTGTCTGTAAGCTAGAGAGACAGACTCTAACAGGTGGATTGATGCAAACCTACCCTGCTCAGATCGAATCCCAGATG
>CASBQE010000420.1 GCA_949127665.1 Synechococcales cyanobacterium PMM_0083 | reverse complement strand
GGAGATCTGCCTGGTTTAACGCGCAAAGCACCCCGACGGGCATATCCACCTGGTCAACATGGTCAGGCACGCAAAAAGCGTTCTGAATATGCAGTGCGTTTGGAGGAAAAGCAAAAGCTCCGCTTTAACTATGGGTTAAGCGAACGCCAACTGCTTCGTTATGTTCGTAAAGCACGTCGTGCATCCGGTTCCACGGGTGAGGCACTGCTGCAAATGTTAGAAATGCGTTTAGATAACACAATCTTTCGGTTGGGCATGGCTCCGACCATTCCCTCAGCCCGTCAGTTAGTCAATCATGGGCACATTACCGTCAATGGGCGCGTAGTGGATATTGCCAGCTATCAGTGCCGTGCAGGTGAAGCCATTGGCGTAAGAGACAATGAGCGCTCTCGCAAAATGGTTGAAACGAACTTGCTATATCCTGGGTTGGCAAACCTGCCTAGCCATTTAGAATTCGATAAAGCCAAAATGCAAGGCAAGGTTAACAGCATTATTGAGCGCGAATGGATCGCACTACAAATTAATGAACTGTTAGTCGTTGAGTATTACTCTCGGCAGGCGTAATTCAGTTAGCAACTGCTTACCTCTTACCGCGGCATTTGAATATTTTCATCAGCCTTTTAGCCTCGTCAGCTAAAAGGCTTTTTGCATACTTTGCCTAAAACCTCGGAGGTTTAAGCCACTATGTTACTCATGATGCTTGATTCTTGGTTAAAACCTCCGAGGTTTGCGTGTCTTGTCCCTGATTCTTGATGCCGTCTCCTATAATCAAATTTGATCGCTAACTGCTAAGAGCTAAGTTTGATGGCTGCAATTCGGATTGGAAATGGCTACGATATTCATCGATTGGTGCCCGATCGCGCCTTGATTTTGGGTGGGGTAAAGCTGGAACATTCGTTAGGATTGCTGGGACATAGCGATGCCGATGTTTTGACCCATGCCATTATGGATGCGATGTTAGGGGCGCTCAGTTTGGGTGATATTGGGCATTACTTTCCACCGACCGACCCAAAATGGGAAGGGGCAGATAGCTTGCAGTTGCTAGAGCAGGTCGATCAACTGATTCACGATCGCGGCTGGCAAATTGGCAACATTGACTCAGTGATCGTGGCAGAACGCCCCAAACTGAAGCCTCACATTGAAAAAATGCGCGATCGCCTCTCCAGCGTACTCAAACTCAAACCCGATCAAGTCGGCATCAAAGCCACCACCAATGAAACGCTGGATGCCACAGGACGAGAAGAAGGAATTGCCGCCTATGCAGTGGTTTTATTGGAAACCCTTAAATAATGAACATCCGCATCCCAAATTTAAATCGATGGCTATTGGTGGGAATTGGGTTAGTCTGCGCGATCGCCCTCAACGCATGTAGCCAAGCAATCTTCAAAACTGAAGCCGCACAAGTCTCACAGATTGTGATCAGCACCCTGAGCGACTTCAAAACCTTTAATTACGCGTTCAACGGCGAGTTTCCCTACGTTTTTCTTTACACAGATGAAGGCTTGGTGGGTGAAAACGGCGAAACCTCCAAAATTGAGCCTGTTCTTGCCGAATCCTGGGAGATCTCTGACGACAAAAAACGCATCACTTTTACTCTGCGCGATGGGCTGAAATGGTCGGATGGACATCCCCTCACCGTGGATGACGTAATTTTCACCTATCGCGATGTGTATCTCAATGAAAAAATTCCTACTGACCTCCGCGATCTGCTGCGGATTGGCAAAGACGGCAAATTTCCCACCGTTCGCAAAGTGGGTCAGCGTCGCGTGGAATTCACGACACCAGAACCCTTTGCGCCCTTTCTCCGAGTATTGGGCATGGTCATTTTACCAGAACATGTACTGCGCGAATCCGTCTTTACCAACGATGAAGAAGGCAACCCAAAGTTTCTCTCGACTTGGGGCACGGATACAGATCCCAAAAAGCTGGTCGTCAATGGACCCTTCAAGCTGGAAAGCTATACTCCTAGCCAGCGCTATGTGTTTCGGCGCAACCCCAACTACTGGCGCAAAGATAGCCAGGGGCAACCATTACCTCGCCTTGAACGAATCGTCATGCAGATTGTCGAGTCTACCGACACTGAATCTCTCCGCTTTCGGTCAGGCGACCTGGATCAGTTGGGCGGCTTAGGCTCCCTCCGTCCTGAAGACTTTTCTCTATTGAAACAAGAAGAAAAGCGCGGCAACTTTCAAATTCAGCAGGGTGGTTTAAGAACTGGCACCCTCTACACGATGTTTAACCTGAATACAGGTCGCCGCCAAGACGGAACGCCCTTGGTTGATCCGATTAAGTCGCGCTGGTTTAACACTAAAGAATTTCGGCAGGCAGTTGCCTATGCAATCAACCGAGATAAGTTGATTAACAATGTGTTTCGCGGATTGGCAAACCCGCAGAACTCACCGATTTCGGTACAAAGTCCTTTCTATCTTTCGCCAGAAGAGGGTCTGAAGACCTACGATTACAACCCTCAAAAAGCAAAAGAACTGCTGCTTCAAGCGGGGTTTAAGTATGACCCGCAGCAACAACTAGTGGATGCCGATGGCAATCGGGTTCGTTTTAACATGATCACCAATGCGGAAAACAAACTGCGGGTGGCGATTGGTGCCCAGGTTAAGCAAGATCTGGCGGCGATTGGGATGCAGGTTGATTTTGCTCCCATTTCCTTCGGTACCGTGGTTGAAAAAATGGATACTGCCCTTGACTGGGAATGTATCATGATGGGTCTAACGGGCGGTGTCGAACCCAACGATGGATTTAATGTGTGGAATCCAGATGGTGGCTCTCATAGTTTCAACCAGGGATCTAAACCGGGAAGCCCACCTGTGATTGGACGACAAGTGGCGGATTGGGAAAAAGAAATTGGGCGGCTTTACGTGCAAGGAGCGCAAGAGCTAGACGAAGCCAAACGCAAGGTAATCTATGCCAAAACTCAGCAAATTACTCAAGAGAATTTGCCATTTATTTACCTGGCAAACCAAAAGGCAATGGCAGCCGTGCGGAATCGAGTCGAAAATGTAAAATATACGGCGTTAGGGCTAACTTATTGGAATATTGCCGAGCAAAAGGTCACAGCTCAGTAGCACTAGACGAGCTAATTTCAGCCTTTATGGGATCAGTTTTTCTACAATGCCCACCAGTCGCGTAATGTTTTGCTCTTGGCGCTCAGCCGTGATCCGAATCTCGACTAAACCCGTCGTTAGCACCCCAATCTGATGGGTCAGAATTTTCATTTCCTCAGCAATTTCTTTAACAATCAGAGATGTTTCTCTAGAAATTACTGATGTGTCTGCTACATTTTGGGCGGTGCGTTCGGATACTGCCGTTAATCGCTCTAGACGAGCATCAATCACTTCAATTCGTTCATTCATCGCACTTTGTTCACTTGCAAGCACTTCGCCTAGCTGATTTTACAGCAAGTTTTCAAAGTGAGGGCAGGCTAATGCGGGAGTTTTCGTTCTCACTGGGCGATCGCTGTGGCAAAATTTAAGTACCTTGGTAAACTGAACTATTCGCTTCATAGTCCTTACTGCTATTCCTTCCATGATCGCAACTCTTCCCAATCTGCCCACTCAATATGATCCCTCTACCACTGAAGCTAAGTGGCAGCAATATTGGGAAGATAATCAAGTCTTTAAAGCGGACCCAAATCACCCTGGCGAACCTTACTGTGTCGTGATTCCACCGCCAAATGTCACTGGCAGTCTGCACATGGGTCACGCTTTTGAGCATTCGTTGATTGATGTGCTGGTGCGGTATCACCGGATGATTGGACGCAATACGCTCTGGCTGCCGGGAACTGACCATGCTAGCATTGCCGTCAGCGCCATTCTCGATCGCGAACTCAAGGCTCAAGGAAAAACTCGTCAAGATGTGGGGCGAGAAGCCTATTTGAAACGAGCCTGGGAATGGAAAGAAGAATCTGGTGGCACGATTGTGGGGCAACTGCGGCGCTTGGGCTTGTCGGTAGACTGGTCGCGAGAACGCTTCACGATGGATGAAGGCTTATCGGCTGCCGTGCTGGAAGCCTTTATCACATTGTATGAGCAAGGACTGATTTACCGAGGGCAGTATTTAGTTAACTGGTGCCCTGCGAGTCAATCGGCGGTCTCTGACCTGGAAGTGGAAAACCAGGAAGTAAATGGTTACCTGTGGCATTTCCGCTATGCGCTGACCGATGGATCTGGCTATGTGGAAGTGGCGACGACTCGCCCCGAAACCATGTTGGGCGATACGGCAGTGGCAGTGAATCCCACGGATGATCGCTACCAGTCCATCATTGGCAAAACGCTCACCCTACCGATCATGAATCGCGAAATTCCGATCATTGCCGATGAGTATGTGGATGCTTCCTTTGGTACAGGCTGCGTCAAAATCACTCCAGCGCATGACCCCAACGATTTTGAGATGGGTAAACGCCACAATCTGCCTTTCATCAATATCTTGAACAAAGACGGTAGCCTGAATGAAAACGGCGGCGAGTTTCAGGGGCAAGACCGCTTTGTCGCTCGAAAGCGGGTGGTTGCCAAGCTGGAAGAGTTGGGCGCACTGGTCAAAATAGAAGACTATAAACACACCGTTCCCTACAGCGATCGCGGCAAAGTTCCCGTGGAGCCACTGCTTTCCACCCAATGGTTTGTCAAAATCGAGTCGCTCTCCCAACAGGCGTTGGGATGTTTAGACAATCAAGACTCTCCCGTGTTTGTGCCTGATCGCTGGACGAAAGTATACCGCGATTGGCTTGTGAGTCTGCGCGACTGGTGCATCTCGCGGCAGTTGTGGTGGGGGCACCAAATTCCTGCGTGGTATGCGATCAGTGAAACTGGCGGCGAGATTTTGGACAATACGCCTTTTGTGGTGGCGCGTAATGAAGCAGAAGCCAGAGAACAAGCGATCGCGCAATTTGGCGCAGCGGTGCAGCTTAAACAAGACCCCGACGTGCTGGATACTTGGTTTTCATCGGGATTATGGCCCTTCTCCACCTTGGGATGGTCTGAGGAAACGGCAGATTTCGATCGCTACTATCCCACCACTACCCTCGTCACCGGGTTTGACATCATCTTTTTTTGGGTCGCCCGTATGACCATGATGGCGAAGCACTTTACCGGGCAAATGCCTTTCAAAACGGTCTACATTCACGGCTTGGTGCGGGATGAAAACAATAAGAAAATGTCCAAATCTGCCAACAACGGCATCGATCCGCTGTTGCTGATCAACAAATATGGCACCGATGCCCTGCGCTACACGTTAATCAAAGAAGTGGCGGGTGCGGGGCAAGATATTCGCCTGCTGTATAACCGTAAAACCGATGAATCTGAATCGGTGGAAGCTTCCCGCAATTTCACCAACAAGCTATGGAACGCCTCCCGTTTTGTGATGATCAACTTAGGAGATTATGAGTTATCAACGTTGAATGCTGAGTTAGAAAAAGCAACTCAAAACTCTTCTCAACTAGCTGATCGCTGGATTTTGTCGCGCTTTCACCAAGTAACTCAGCAAACTCGCAGCGCGATCGACAGTTTTGCTTTAGGAGAAGCCGCTAAGGGGTTATATGAATTCTTTTGGGGCGATTTTTGCGATCTATACATTGAACTGGTCAAATCGCGGTTGCTAGGAGACGATGCGGAATCTAAAAAGAGCGCACAGCAAGTGTTGGCGTTTGTGCTGGATGGCATCTTGAAGCTGTTGCACCCGTTCATGCCGCACATTACTGAAGAACTCTGGCAAACGCTGACAGGATCAGGGTCATCCACGCCTGACACGCTACATACGCTTGCCCTGCAACCCTATCCAGAAGTCGATCTCACTTTGATTGATACTGACTTGGAGCAGCAGTTTACTTTGATTACCGACACGATTCGCACGATTCGCAACCTGCGGGCAGAAGCCGACATTAAACCAGGAGTAAAAATTCGGGCGATTTTACAAAGTGAAAGCGATCGCGAACGTCAAATTCTGACCGCTGGGCAATCATCCATTCAAGATTTGGCGAAAGTGGAAACGTTGACGATTCAGCACCCGACTGAAAACGACCCGGCGATTGCCACCGAAAAAATGGTCGCTGGAGTCACCGGAACGGTGCAGATTCTCATTCCCCTTTCTGGCGTAGTCGATATGGATGCCCTGCGTGTCAAACTAGAAAGAGACTTGAAAAAAGTTGAAGCAGAAATTCAAGCCCTTTCGGGTCGCCTGAATAACCCTGGATTTGTGAGTAAAGCTCCGGCAGAGGTTGTCCACACCGCCCAAGCAACCCTGGCGGAAGCTCAAAAACAAGCAGAAATTTTGCAAAATCGCTTGCGAGAACTTTAAATTCCAGCATGCCAACCGCCTAAAAAACAAAATCTAGGATAATTAGTAAATTCTCTTAAAGAGAAGGGGTATACTCTCTTCGTGGCAAACCCAGAAATTATTAAGAGCCTTTGAGTCGTAGATATTTAGGTTGTGAAGTTAGGTACTCTGGCTTATCGCTTCAACTGACTAGCTCTATGTTTATTTTTATACCTCGGAAAAGCAGAAAGGCAAAAGCATGCTGTGTCTTGCTCAAGTAGAGACTGAACAATCTGCCGATAGGTTAGAGCTAAGAATACTCGCTCGTCAGCGATCTGAATATGCTTGGGCGATCGCCAACGAGCAAGATACTTTTTCCTGTGCCAAAGCAACTCAGTATGCTCAAGGATCACTGGTTTTGCTGACGCTTTCCGATACTTATGAAGTGCTAGAAATTAGTGATGTAAAAGATTGGCTGTTAGATATTGTTGGCACTTTGTTGGTCACGGGTGTGACTCCACAATTCTTGCAGCAAGAGTTTGAACGAGCGGAACAATGGCGGCAAAATCTCACTCTGCAAAGCCAGGATCTTGATCGGCGCGCATTAGAGCTAGAAGCCCGTCGTGAGCAGCTTGAACAGCTTGAAGAAACTTTGAAACGAGAAAAAAAGCAAATGGAATCTTTGGCAGCCCAATATAGAGAACAGAACCAGGAGCTTGATCGGCGCTCCTCAGAGTTAGAAGCCCGTTAAAAATATCCACCCGCTTATCTTGGACAAACATTGCTTGCTACAGTTATTTGGGGACATTAGTTGGCTGGCAAGCGGTACATAAACCAAAAAATTCTAACGTGTGGTAATAAATCTTAAATTCGTAGGAATGATGAAGCTGATCTTCCAAGTCATGTACTGGGCATTCACCAATCGGAATCGACTTACCACACTGAAGACAGGTTAAATGATGGCGATCTTCTTGAACCAAACTGTAGAGAGATTCGCCGTTGGGAACCGTTCTAGCCTGCACCACACCTTCTAGTTTTAAGCTCTCTAGCGATCGATAAACCGTTGCCAATCCCATCGTTAAGTCACGCGATCGCAGTTCGACATAGAGATCTTGAGCAGAAATTGACCCTTCCAAAGTTTTCAGGAGTTCAACAATACGCTCTTGGCTGCGAGTGCGACGGAGGTTCATAAAAGCGGTAGCATCAGAACTGGACTATCGTTTGGAATCGGGTTGTGACCCAAAAATATCAGGCTCAAATCTATGTTACTCTCCGCCCGTCTGTTCTCGATCCTGCGGGAACGGCGGTGCAATCTGGACTGAGGCACATGGGACATAACAATGTGGAAGAGGTCAGAATTGGCAAGTATATTCAGGTCAGCTTAACCGCTGAAAACAAGACGGCAGCGATGGATCAACTCGATTGCATTTGCGACCAGCTACTTGCCAATCCAGTGATCGAAAATTACCGGATTGAATTGGCAGAAGTTTCTTCATCTGTGAACATTCATTCATAAGTATAGAAAGATCTGATTGTCAATGGATATTTCTTTGAGATTTTTGCAATTTGCCAGCGCTTTAATCCGATAGTTTAGTCCCATCCATCCAACAGATTCGCTAGATCAACCTGAAAGATTTCTCCAAAAGTAGCAACGCGATCGCCTTGGATCAGTTTTCGCCCCCGTCGAGTTTCCACCTTGCCATTCACTT
Source organism: Synechococcales cyanobacterium PMM_0083 (assembly GCA_949127665.1). Lineage (GTDB taxonomy): Bacteria > Cyanobacteriota > Cyanobacteriia > Leptolyngbyales > Leptolyngbyaceae > ULC077BIN1. Next base: position 241 of record CASBQE010000420.1, on the reverse strand, counting down.
TCACCTCGCCATCTTGAATCAGCAGCTTTGCCTGACCGCCTGTGTCAACCACTCCTTTGATCTTGAGAAATTGATCAAGCTTAATGCTGTCGCTATCCGTATTAACGCTGTCGCTATCGGTCATTGCTAGTCTGCGCCCGTCTTGCATTTACTTCCACCTACACTTCTACAGTTCAAATTTCTGCTTGTTTCCCTTCTTTGATGATTACATGGCTACTCCTGTAGAAAGTAAGAAATCTAG
>CASBQE010000419.1 GCA_949127665.1 Synechococcales cyanobacterium PMM_0083 | reverse complement strand
GCAAACCAGTCGTCTCTAGACATCAGCGTAAAGTCACCACAAGCATTGGTGTGAAGTTGGGGATATTGCCACAGCCTAGACAAATCTTGTTCTTGTTCCTGCTCCTGTAGCGGAGCATTTGTATCAGCTTCAGGCGGAAGTAGTGGGGACGATAGCTGAGCGGTCAGTAGATTTTGACTGATGAGCCAGTTGGTAACGTTCAGTGGCAACATATTGAGGATTGCATCTCTAACAATTTTAGGAAAGAGAAGCTGATAACTTTTTCGCAGTGGGATAAGAACTGGCTTAGCGGATTCTAGTATCTGTTTATACCCGCTTGATTGAGTCATTACGGCTAGTTGCTTCTCTGGTTCAACGGATGGGTCTTCGGGTAGTTCCTCCCGCTGCATTTCGGTGAATCCATTTTTGTGGCAAATCCGAAGAATATTTTGGGCACAGTAGTCTAGCTGTCCACTCAGAGGTGCGTTGAGGGGAACGTCTGATGCTGCATCGTAGCGATCGAGCCGATACAATGCGCCTTGTTGTAGCTGATGAGATGCAATGAAGCTAAATAACTCGTCGGAGAAGAGCAAATCAATGTTTGTCGCTAAGACAAATTGCCCTTTCGCACGGCGAATGCCCACATTCTTGGCAATCATCTGGAATAGTGGGAGAGAGGCAGAATGATTGAGTTGATCATGCATTTCTGGCGGTACTTGAATAATTCTGACCACGCAAGGACTGTCTTTGACCTGCCAAGATAATGCTTCTGACAAAGGAGGATTGTCAGAAGGTGGGTTCCATTCAACGATGATTAGTTCTGCATCAAGTTGGTGACGACGGCATTGCTCCAGCAAGCCATTGATGAAGATCTGCATTCGCCGCAGCATGTTGCCGCCATGATTGTCGTTGCGGGCAGTTGCAACCACTGATAAATAGGGGGTAGCCACCATAGATTCTGACACCAATTTTCGTCAATAACTTAAGGGGAATTGTCAATATCAAGATTACAATCATAGGCTGAAGTGGGTATTGAGCGCTAGAGCGATCGCGTCTGTGAAGTTAGTTTTATCAACTGCGATCGCGAAATTATCAGCAACTCTTGATAATTGTGATAATAAGAAGGTTGATGGCAATTCCGCATCGTCCTCTAACTTGCGTGGCACCTATGAACTTAAGGCGATCGTACAATCGATGCATCATTCCACTCGTGGGGCTGTTGCTGCTGAGTAGCTGCACAACACAAACCAACAATCCCTCTCCTCAAGCTCAATATCCTGGATTTGAAGTTAAGTTTTTGGTGGGCAGCGCCCTATCGGATGTTTGCAATCAGACCGCCGAAAAATTCAACCAGCAGCGCCCCAAACTGGATGATGGCAAGGAGTTTTTCTTGTCTTGCAAGGCAGAAGGCAGCGGCGATGTTGTGGCTGATGTGCTTGCTAAGGCACAGCAATTTAAGTCAGGTACGCTTCCAGCAGATGCGCCAGAGTTTCCGACCCTGGTTTCTGTGGATGGCGAAATTTACCAAAGTCAGTTGATTTATCAAATGAATCAACTGTTTCCGGGGCAAAACTACATTCCCGGTATTACCGATTCGCCGCTGATTGCCAACAGTCCTATGGTGCTGATGGCGCAAGCGGATATTGCCAAAGGGCTGCAAAAGGTAGATGACCCGTTTAAGGTGCTGGGAACTGCCAAAACTCATAAAGATATTGATCCCGCGAGTCCGGCGATCGCAATTCATTACGTGCAAACGGCTCCCACCCGCTCTAATTCTGGTTTGCAAACCCTCGTCTCTCAGTTTGCTTCCGTTTCGGGCAAGCGCCCGGAGCAATTGACGGTCGAGGATGTCGCCCGCTACCAGCCGCAAGTGCAACAGATTCAAAGCAAAGTCACCCGCTATGGTGTCTCTACAGGTTCCCTGGCAAAGGCGATGGTAAAAAATGGCTCGTTTTGGGCATCGGTCGGCTCGGTCTACGAATCTTCAGTGATTGCCGCCAACTCCACGCTGCAACCGGGGCAACAGCGCTATCAAGCGATTTATCCTAAATCTACTTTTTCTTCTAATATGCGGGTGATTTTGCCCAAGGCTCCTTGGGTTAGCGCGGATGAAAAAGCCGCCGCAGAAAAGGTGATTAGCTATTTGCAAACGTCAGAAGCTCAGGAAATTGTCACCAGTTTAGGGTTGCGACCCGGAAAACCCGGAGTTGCTCTCAGCCCTAAATTTACCGCCGAATTTGGGGTCAATCCGCAAGCGCGGTATGACTCCTACCGTCCGCCCAAGCCAGAAGTCGTCAACGCCATGCTGAAATCGTGGCAGCTTACGGCTAAGAAACCGTCGCTGGTGGTAGTGGTAGTCGATTCCTCCGGTTCCATGGGCGGTAATAAACTTCCTGCCGTACAAAGCACCTTGCAAACCTACGTCAACAGCTTGGGACCGAAAGACAAAATTGCGTTGATTGATTTTGATTCGGAGGTTCGCCCGCCTGTGATGGCAGATGGCACCCCAGAAGGACGCGATCGCGGCATCCAATTCATCAGCAGCCTCAATGCCGATGGTGGCACCAACCTTTATGATGCGTCGCTTTCGGGGCGCAATTGGCTCCAGCAAAACCTCCGCAAAGATGCGATCAATGCGGTGTTAGTGTTGACCGATGGCGAAGATACCGGCTCCTCCATTACTCTGGATGGACTCAATGCCGAACTGCAAAAAAGCGGCTTCAACAGTGATCAGCGCATCGCCTTCTTCACCGTGGGCTATGGCAAAGACGGGGAATTTAACCCCGATGCTTTGAAAAAGATTGCCGATTTAAATGGTGGCTATTACTCTAAAGGCGAACCGGAAACGATCGCAAAGCTGATGGCAGATTTACAGGTGGAATTTTGAGAAGTGCAAGGCACGAAGTGCGAATGTCGAGTTCAAAACTCAAAACTTGCACTTCGCCATGTAGCGCTATTGGGCATTCAAGAAACGTCATTCGTCCTTTGATATGAAACTGGCAAATCCTTTATTTTATCCCTTGTCCATTCTGGCGGGTGCCGTGGTGTTGGTAGCCGGAGTGCGGCTGGCAAATCTGCCATCTTGGGTCGTGTTGCCGATGGCGGCGGCAGTGGCAACGGGCGGTGCGATGGTGCAAAAAAACTCCGAGCCAGTGCCCATTTTAGAAAATCCAGCGTTGGATCAAGAGTTAACATCGGCACGGTTGCAAGCGACCAATCTGGCAGCGAAAGCAAACAGTTTGCGGCACGAAGCAAGCCGATTGTTGACTGAGGCAACTCAGATGGATCTGTTGGTGATGGTGCAGTCTGCCTGCGATCGCGCTGTGGAGCTTCCTGCCCGAATTGATCAGTTAACCCGGCGAATGCACGGAGCAGATTCTCTATTAGCCGTGGAAGACTTGCAGCAGCAGCTAACCGAAGTCACCACTCGCATTCCTGCTAGCTCTGGCGTTGCCCGTGACCAACTCAACCGCCTTGCCGACAGCTTGCGCCACAATATCCAAATGGCACGCCAAGGAGAAGATGCCCGTCAAGCCCAGGTACTGAGTCTTTCCACCCTGATTCTTGACTCCGCTGGAGTGCTGCAAGGAATGCAAAACCAAATCCGCACTGCAAACCTGACCGATGCAGATCAAGCTGAAGAACTGCGATCGCTCAGCAACGAATTCAGCTTTTTCCAAGAACACATTGGGCTGATAACGAATGTTGAATGAGGAAGGCGAATGGCGAGTGACGAGGGGCGAGTTCTCAATTTTGAGTTTTGTTCGCGTAGCGTTGACCTAGGAAATATTTTGAGTTTGTACTTTGCACTTACGCAAGGATTTTAGCTATGAAAAAGAAAGATCAATTGACTCGGCGATCGCTGCTTTCCGGTGCCATCATTGTCACAGCGTTGATGTTAGCGTATGCGCCTATTCCTGGGTTGAGACAGGCGATCGTCGTGGTCAGCGGCACGGAGCTTCAAGAACCTCTGCAAGCGATGGAAGCAAAATTTAAGCAGAGCTATCCCAATATTGACCTGACGCTTAAGTTTCAAGGATCGCAAGAACTGGTTAACAAATATCTGAACGACCAGAATGACTTTAAGCCGACGGTGCTGATTCCTGCCAACGGACAACTACTGAAGGAATTAGAAACCCGCTGGAAAACTCAGAATAACAGTGACCCGTTTCATGAAGCACCGCGTCCTGTGGCAAAAACCATGCTCGTGGCGATCGCTTGGGCAGAACGTGGCAAAGCCTTATTTCCCGATGGACGCTTCCGCTGGGATCGACTGGAGCAGGCGATGCAAAGCGGCTCCTGGGACAAAATCGGCGGACAAAAAGACTGGGGCAGCTTTGATTTTGTCATGACCGACCCCACCCGCTCCAACAGCGGGCAACTCACCCTGAGCCTATGGCTGCAATCTAAGCTGGGTGGAACGCTTACGCCGAACGGACTAAATTCCGCGAATGCTCAATCCTTAGTGAGTCTAGCCAAGCGATCGGTCTATCAACCGCCTCGCTCTACGGATGTGTTGCTGCAAGAATTCATCACCCGTGGACCCAACGATGCCGATGTCGCGACAGTATACGAAAGTATCGCCCTCTACCGCTGGCAGCAGTCGGCAACCACTCAGGGCAAGCCCTATCAGATTTACTACTTGAATCCTACGATGGAAACCACCTCCACCGCCGCGATCGTTCAGCGTGATGTGGATGGCGGCAAAGCCAACGCTGCCAAGCAGTTTCTCGACTTTCTCACCCAGCCAGAGCAGCAAGCTATTTTTGTGCAGCATGGCTTTCGTCCCGTCAATGCAGCCGTCGATCTCCAATCTGTGCCCAACAGCCCTTGGCGACGAAATATCCCCGGCAGCGAAGTGAAGCCTACAACTCAAATCATTCCCTTATCTGATGCACCGGTGATTGAAGAAATTCAGCGCTTATGGGAGCGATCGAATTAAGCGTGAATTCAAATTCAAAGTAATGGGAGCTTGGAGCAGAAAATTTATAGCTCTTTCAGTTAATCAACCCCAGTCGTTTGCTTGGAAAAAAGGGAAAATCAAAAACAGCATACTTGGGGGAGGGTATGAGCTTTAACATAGCTTTACAACAAGGTGCAAAATAGCTTAGAACAAAAGCGGCTTTTAGTATGAGCAAAATTGTCAATTAGAAGCCTTTTCGTGATGAAAAATAATTGGAACCCTGGAGAGCCTTTGCCGAAAGGATCGAGAGCAGATATTGATCCACGGAAATTTGAGGAATCCTCAATGAATCCAGACAACTCTGCCAATCAGGGAAAATGGATGGCGTTTGCTGCGATTGGGTATGATGCACTAAATCCTCAAAGTCGGAAATCAGCAGCGCAAGACGTAATCAATCAAGTGCGACAGCCGCTTTCAGATCTACGAGCTATGCAGGGACAAAGCAGTTGCTACGGTTTTCGGTTTGAGGTACGAGCAGTAATTCAAGGAGGCAATAGAAAAGAAGGCACTTTAGTCACCATCTGGCAGACTGATGCTGGTAAGGATATTCCGAGGCTAATCACTAATTGGCTCGAAGTCTATCGTGAATCGGGAAGTAGTAATGAAAGCTAGAACTTACGATCGCATTGAAACATTAGTAGAGATTCAAGCAGATTTTGATACGCAAATGATTCCTAAAGGGACTTTGGGCACAATTGTCGAATGTTACGAAGAACCTGAAGGCTATGCCGTTGATCTTGCGATTCTGGATGAAACGTTAGTTGGCGAATATCAGTATACAAACATTATTTTGATGCCTGAGCAATTCGCGATCGCTGAAACCCCGTCGAGTAAGCCTGCATTACTTCCAGACGAAGCGGCTTGGGTTGCTGAGATCATGCCATAAATCAAAACTGGGCTGCTTGATTAACCGCATTTTGATCCAGGCTTTGACAGAAGAAACCCTTGACTCCCATAATCCATAGGCAGTCCCGAATTTGGACAGCAGCTTTTAGTGAGGGAGTGAGGGCAAAATGAGCATACACCCAACCGCAGTGATTGAAGCGGGTGCTGAGTTAGGTGAAGACGTAACGGTAGGAGCCTTTGCCTACATTGCCT
>CASBQE010000418.1 GCA_949127665.1 Synechococcales cyanobacterium PMM_0083 | reverse complement strand
TCCAACGACGACTACAACTTGTTGAGAAATTGGCTTTAACTGCATTTGGATAGCTCTCTAAATAGTGCAATACGGAATAATCAATAGAGCTTTTACCACTCTCTATTTAGAACCGTAACGACTATTATTTTGCTCAACATCTGTCTTAGGAGTAGGCTTAACTTCAAGCTTTGACGGTTATGGGCGATCGCGGCTAATACGTTAGAGTTTGATTCCGTAAGTGAACGGTTGCGGTAAATGGAGGATTGCGATCGCGGGCACAAAACTGAAAAAATCAGCGATCGAAGCATAAGATCAAAACACGACTATTTATAAAATGGATATGCTAAAAACGCTTTGGGCGACGATTCGACAAGGAAAAATTGAACTGCTGGAATCAGCGGAGCTACCAGAAGGGACAAGAGTGCTGGTGACGCTGCTCTCTGATAATGAAACTGAGTTTTGGCTGCAAGCAAGTCAACCATCACTAGACGCAGCCTGGAATAACAATGAGGATGATGTCTATGCTCAGCCACTCTAAGCCTGACGTTATGCTGGTTCGCTATCCCTTTTCAGACTTGTTAAATTCCAAGGTCAGACCTGCGATCGTGGTCAGTGCGGCGTGCGTTTCCCAAGATATTTTGATCACGCCCTTGATGAGCAAAACGGGAGCGTTGCTTGAGGGAGAATTTGTAGCGATGCCGCCCGCTGCAAACGGAGACTCAGCTTAGTAACTCTAATGTAGTAAATGATGAACGCGATCGCGATCAACCTAGTTCAAAATGATTCTGTAGATTACACGCCTCAGCTAAAGCGGTTGATGCAACAGGCGGGGGTGGTTAGCTTTAAGGGATTGAGTGAGGCGGCGGCTGTTTCGGAAAAGCAAATTCGCAAGCTACGGCAAGGGCAGATGGGTCAAATGCAGGTTGCCACTGTGCAAAAACTGTCTGAGGCATTGCAGGTTTCTCTTTTAGAATTAATCTCTACTTTTTCAGACATTACTCCTAGCTCCGAACCGTCTGCCCTCAGCGACATTACTAATCTACAGCAGGAGTACGATCGCCTACAACGTCAGCTAGACCAACAAAAAGAAGTCTTGCAGCAAGAATTTCAGCAGTCTAGCTGGCAGATATTGGAATCGCTGCTCTTGCAGTTGCCCACTGCGACTTATACAGCTCAGCAAAATCCTCAATTTTCAGCGGTGAAGCTTTTACCCTTGCTGCGCCCAATTGAAGCGTTGATTCAGCAGTGGGGCATTGAGGCGATCGCCCAAGTTGGCGTTGAAATTCCTTACGATCCGCAGCAACATCAACTGATGTCAGGAACGGCAGAAATGGGCGATCGCGTGCGGGTGCGGTATGTTGGCTATCGGCAGGGCGACAGGCTGCTCTATCGGGCAAAAGTCAGCTTAGTTGTGTAGCCTCCGGTGCCAACCATAGCGCTAAATTCCGCAGATAGGCTTTCAAATCGGGCAGTGCTTGAGGTTCGGTTTGCATCCGGTCGCCGGGTGGCTCGCTGACAAAGCTAGGGCAGTCTAAACGGGCATCCCAGTTGTAGTCACAAAAGTGGTGAAAGGTGGATTCCGCAACGGCGCGTCCCAACAGGTTGCCTTGAGTATCTCGTTCGCGCTCAAAGGCGATCGCTAGGTTAAATGTGCGCCCGGTCACCAGGCTAGTTCCTGTGGCGATCGCCCGTGCATGGGGATTATTGGCAGGCACACCCACAGCGCCCTCATGGGGATGGGCAGGTAAAAACTGAATCATGCCTGGGGTTGCAGCGGGATTTTTGAGCAGGTCGTGCATCGGTTCCATAATGGTGATTCGCTGGCAGTCACCATTTCGCCCAGAGTGGTAGTTGGGGTAAGAAATAGAAGTGGTGTAGGAATCATCAATGTAGTGGCGCGACGGATCAGGATCAGGATTTTTAGTATGGAAATAGTGAGCAGCGCCTACACCCGCTAAAGAACAAACCGAGCAGCCTAAATCCATATGGTCGCGGGTGACCATCATGCCACCACCCCGCCGCCGAAACTCTGAAATGCCTGTGCAGTCTTTTTCGCTGATGCCATCGCCCACATCCACGGCAAATAGCCACAGTTCATCAAAGTCTGAAGTATCCAACGTACTCAGCACCGGATCATCTCCGTTCTCATTGGCTTCGCGATCGCGTGATGTCACTTCACACAAGGGATTGCCTGCCTGATCTCGCAATGAAGACAAATAGCCATGCAGCAACGAGAACCGAGCAATGCTCCAGTCATCCGCTGTGGTCGGAATAGTAGTTTGCAGCAAAATCTGAAGAGGCGACATAGGCGAGAGGAAAAAGGGATAGGGAATAGGGTACAGGGGATAGACTTATCAAACCCTATCTGGTTCCTACTACCTTAGTAAAAAACCCCCGGACGTAAATGTCTAGGGGCTGAAGTTTCACTAAGTAGCTCAAAAACTATGCTTCGTAGGGAGCGACACCGCTGAATTTCAGCTTGGCTGGATCAGGGTTACTGCCGATGTTGCGATCGACTTTGCCATTATAAGCACGACCAGGATTCACCTTTTCAGGGAAAACGCCATCAGCAGGGTGCAGGTATTGCACTTCTCCATTGGGGAAAATACGATAGATTTTGTAATCCATAATTTTCATCTTCCGCAATTGCTGACCGCCTAGTGCCAGACATTGCTCTTTACGAGCCAAGTATAAAAGGTTCTCGCCTTCCCGCATAACGGCTGCGCCGCCAGTCGGCATTTCAAAAACCTGCTCGGTTGGGCTTGTCCAAGTGATTGCGTATTTTTCTTCAACGAGGGCTTTCGTCAGTAGTCCACCAGTGCTACCGCCAAAAATGGGAGGTTGTCCAGTAAGAGTGTCTGCCATTGGATATTTCTCTCAATGTTTTACGGAAATCCTATCACTGAGCCTGCCCCCTTCTATGAACTTTTGAGGGAACTGTAACAGTTCTTTAGCTGATCGCCCTCACCGTTTAAGCATTGCTTGAATGCAATCCTCATTTCTAGCTATGGGGGCGATATTTTGTGCCCACTTTGACAACGGTTAAGCGCAATCATACAAATTCCTATAAATTTTCATATGCAGATCGGCAATGCCACTTTTTATTCAAGACGGTTATCAAATCTTTGAGGCGCTGAAGGTGTCGCATTGTTTGAGGCTACCCGATTCAAGACCACGCTTAAACCAGCGTACCCGTTGAGCAGAACTGCCGTGGGTAAAGGAATCAGGCACCACATAGCCTTTTGCTTGGGTCTGTAAGCGATCGTCTCCAATTTGGCTAGCCGTATTTAAGGCTTCTTCAATATCGCCGGGTTCCAAAATTTGTTTGGTTTGATTTGCTTGATTTGCCCACACCCCCGCAAAACAATCTGCCTGAAGCTCAACTCGCACCGAAAGCTGGTTGGCTTCGGTTTTACTGACTTGCCGCTGTAGCTGATTGACTTTGGGTAAAACGCCAAGCTGATTTTGCACATGATGCCCCACTTCATGGGCAACGACATAAGCTTGGGCAAAATCGCCGGGTGATTGAAGCTGATTTTTCATGTCGCGAAAGAAGCTGGTATCAAGATACACTTTGCGATCGCTTGGGCAATAGAACGGACCCGTAGAAGACTGGGCGACCCCACAAGCAGATTGCACCGCGCCCGAAAATAGCACCAGTTTTGGCTCCTGGTAGGTTCGACCCAAAGCCTGAAACTGCTCATTCCATACATCTTCTGTTTGGGCAAGCACCACAGCCACAAACTTAGTTTCTTGGGTCGGCGCTGGAGCTTTGTTACCCTGAGGCGCATTAGAGACGGGTGGATTGTTGGTAGCCTGATCCAAAACGATGCTTGGATCACCGCCCAGCAATGTCACCACAATGGCAAGAATAATTGTTCCAATGCCGCCACCCGCAACGGCTTTGCCTACCCCACCTCCGCGCTGATCTTCCACATTGTCGCTTTGCCGACCCATTTGCCACTTCATCGCCAATCCCTGAGTAAAAGCTGATTCGTTAAAGATACCCACTGGCTCAATGCTAATGCATCCCCACAAGGTAAGAGTTGACTAGAGAAAATTGCTGTTTGCTGAGACACTTTTTTTTAGCTAAACTGCCCAGCGATGTTTAACCCTGTTACGCTCCGGCATCAAGCGCTATGATGCTCGGATCAAAATACGGAGGGAAACCCCATGTCTAATGTGATTGTTCAGCTTTTAGCGATTGGGTTGGTGGCGGGGGTTGCAGGCGGGATGTTTGGCATTGGCGGCGGGGCAATCATGGTTCCGGCGATGGTGTTGCTGCTGGGCATGGATCAAAAGTTTGCAACGGGTACTTCTGTGGCTGCCCAAATTTTGCCGATCGGGTTGTTTGCCGCGATTGTCTATCAGCGCAACGGCAATTTGAATCCTTGGCACGCTTTGTATATTGCGATCGGGCTTTTAATTGGTAACTTGTTTGGGGCATTGATTGCCAATCAGCCTTATATCAGCAGCGAGCTGATGAAAAAGCTGTACGGCATGTTTCTGTTTGTAATTAGTGGACGCTATTTATTCTTTAGATGATTGGTCTTTTTCAGATGAGTGGTCGCCAATAATTTGGGTTTGATATTCCCGATCGCTCATTAGGTCTTGAGTCGTTTCAACGCGATCGAGAAAGACAATCCCATCCAAATGATCAAGTTCGTGTTGAAAAATCCGGGCGACAAAATCTGTGAACGTCTGCTGATAGAGTTTGCCATTTCGTCCGGTATATTCCACTTGAATCGTGGTGTAGCGCGGCACTAAGCCCCGAATGCCGGGAACGCTGAGGCACCCTTCCCAGCCTTTTTCGGTTTCCGGTGAGTGGGCAAGGATGCGGGGGTTGATCATTGCCGTGGGTGACATTTCTGGCGCAGTGGGATATCGAGGATTGGGGTGAGATGCCACAATAAACAGCCGCACCGACTCGCCCACCTGCGGTGCGGCGATCCCCACTCCATTGGATTGCTCCACTGTTAGCAGCAACTGATCAATCAACGTTTGAATCTGCGGGTCGAGCAAGGGCGACGGAGGCGAATCGCTGTTTACAGGAATCACTTCCGCCACCTGTCGCAATCTGGGATTTCCCAGTTCAATCACCGCCAACGGTTCAGCCATTTTCATCTCACACCCTATTCGTCATACGTCATATTCCTTACGGAAACACTACTCGAACGTCATTCGCCATTCGCATTCCCTACTCTCCCAGTTGGGCGGTTTGAGTAGGGAAGGTGCCCAAACGGACTGCTAGGTTGAGCGATCGCCCACTGCGTTTTACTTCTACCTGTAGGGTTCCGCCGACTGCATTTTTCTCAACTGCTTGCTGCACTTGATCAGAAGTCGCGATCGCGCTACCGTTGATTTTCTGGATGATGTCTCCTAGTTGCAGCCCACTTTTGGCGGCGGGTGAGTTTCGCATGATGCCGACTACGACAACGCCACGATCATCGGAGATTTTCAGGTTCATTTCGGGGTCGCTGTTGATCTGTTGTCGTAGGGTAGGAGTGAGGGTTGCCATGCGAATTCCCAAATAGGCATGATCTACTTTGCCTTTCGCAATCAGTTGCTCGGCAATTTTTTGAGCCGTGTTGATCGGAATGGCAAAGCCTAAGCCTTGGGCACCGCCGATGATTGCCGTATTCACCCCAATTACTTCACCGCGCTGGTTGAGCAATGGACCGCCAGAGTTTCCTGGATTAATTGCCGCATCGGTTTGGATGAAATTGACGCGCTTATCGGGAACCCGCACTTCGGAACTACTGCGTCCAGTGGCGCTGATGATGCCCACGGTCACGGTGTTGTCTAACCCCAGCGGATTGCCGATCGCGATCGCCCACTCACCCGGTCTCAGCCGTTCTGAATTTCCCAAGGTCACGGTTGGCAGGTTGGTCGCCTCCACTTTTATCACCGCTACATCGGTCAACGAATCCGCGCCCAATACTCGCCCTTTCAACTCCCGTCCATCTTTCATCGTCACGGTCACCATGTCGGCACCGCTAACCACATGGGCATTGGTCACAATCAGTCCATTGGAACGAATAATGAAACCCGATCCTTGACCCCGCTCTACCCGATTTGAGGGAGCCGAGGGCATTTGCGACCCAAAAAATTGGCGAAAAGCCGGGTCGTTAAAGATTGCAGGTGTGCGCCCTCTGACTGTGCGAGATGAATCGATTCGCACGACTGCCGGACCAACCCGATCCACGGCATTTACGACAAAGTTGGGATCACTGCCTGCAAGAATGCCACTACTGCGGCTGGGCGCTTGGGCAATTTTCACAGGGTTCGCCTGACGAACTGCCGCCACCGGAGTTACGACAGATTGCTGTGC
>CASBQE010000417.1 GCA_949127665.1 Synechococcales cyanobacterium PMM_0083 | reverse complement strand
TTGAGGTCTGCGAAGATTTGCAAAATCTCCTCGGTCGTATGGGAGTCGAGCGCTCCGGTGGGTTCATCGGCTAGCAGCACCACGGGTTGCCCGACGATCGCTCTGGCAATGGCAACCCGCTGCTGTTGTCCACCGGAGAGTTGATTGGGGCGATTGTTGAGCCGATGCGCCAAACCGACTTTTGTTAGGGCTTCAGTGGCGCGATCGCGGCGATCGCGATCGGGGACATTGGCATACACCAACGGCAGAATCACATTTTCCAGAGCACTGAGTTGGGGCAATAGGTGAAACTGCTGAAACACAAACCCCAGCTTGCGGTTCCGCACATGGGCAAGGGCAGAGTCATCTAAATGAGACAGGTCTACATTATCCAGGTAATACTGCCCTGATGTGGGTTTGTCGAGGCAGCCAATCACATTCATCATGGTAGATTTGCCCGACCCGGAGGCACCCATGATCGAGCAAAACTCCCCTTGCTCCACGATCAGATCCACTCCAGCCAAAGCACGGACTTCCGTTTCGCCCGAACCGTAGATTTTATAAATGTCTTCAAGCCGAATGATAGTAGTGTTGGACATGGGAGGGGAAGGGTAAAGGGCAAATGTCGAAGGGCAAATGTCGAAGGACGAATGTCGAAGGACGAATGTCGAAGGGCGAATGTCGAAGGGCGAAAACCAGCGTCAAGCTTCTGACTCCTGAATCCCTGCTAAGCGCTTCTGAGGGCAACAATGGGATCAAGTTTGGCGGCTTGGCGGGCGGGAACTACGCCGAAGAATAAACCGATGCCGCCGGAGACTCCGACTGCAACCGCGATCGCAACTGGAGAGACAGCGGCTTGCAAAGGAGAGATTGCGGCAACCAGCGTCACGGCACCAATGCCAACGCCAGTGCCCAACAGTCCACCTGCGGCAGATAGGATCACGGCTTCAATCATGAACTGAATCAAAATGTTTCGCTCTGAGGCTCCGATCGCTTTCCGTAAGCCAATTTCTTGAGTTCGTTCGGTGACGGAAACGAGCATAATGTTCATGATGCCGATACCGCCCACGATTAGCGAAATTGCCGCGATCGCTGCCAGCATCACAGTCAGACCACCCGTAATCGTGCCAACAATCGCTAGCACATCCTTTTGAGTTTGAACAGTAAAGTCGTCATCGCCAGTAATTTTGTGGCGTAAGCGCAGCAAATTTGTGATCTGGAACTCTGCGGCAGGGATGCTTGCCTCATTTTTTGCCGCGATCGAAATGATATTGACATCTAATCCGTAGGGGGAAGTGCGCCCCGCCAACCGATTAGCCTGAGTCGTAATGGGCACATAGACTGAATCATCTTGATTGCTGCCCAAAAATGCCCCTTTCGACTGCATCACTCCAATCACCCGAAAGGTAATGCCCTTAATCCGAATTTCCTGCCCGATCGCATCTTGATTACCAAAAAAGCGGGTTGCTACCTCCGAGCCAAGGGCAACTACTTGGGTATTGCGTTCTACATCTTGCTCCGTAATGAACCGCCCTTTCGCGATGTCAAAGCTGCGAACGGCGAGAAATTCGGGAGTCGTTCCTACCACCGATGAAGTGGTGTTAAGGTTTCGGTAAACAATCGGAAACAGACTTTGTCGCTGCGCTGCGACCCCTTGAACGGAAGGCACTTGGGAGGCGATCGCCTTGGCATCTTCTAACACCAGCGTTCTGGGTAAATCCCCGCGAGGACCGTTGCGCGCCCGACTATTGCCCGGAGAGACAAACAAGACATTGGGTCCTAAGGATTCAAACTGTTCTGAAGCGAGTCTTTGAGCGCCTTGACCAATGCCAATCACCGCAATCACCGAAGCGTTACCAATAATGATGCCCAGCATGGTTAAAGTGCTGCGAAGCTTGTTGGCGGTCAGAGTTTTCACCGCCATTTTAGTGCTTTCTAAAAAATCCATGACTGTTATTTCTTCTCCAATCCTTTCACAATGTCTTCAAGCTTCTGACCTTCGGGCAACTGCACAAACACCGGGTCGCCGGATTTGATACCGTTGATAATTTCAGTTTCGTTGCCAATGTTGGAACCAATGGTAACGGGCTGAAACCTTGGCTTATTGTTGCTATCAGGAAGCAATACGCCCGTTTGTCCTTTCACCGTGACGATCGCTACGGTTGGCACCATCAACGAATTGTTTATCTTCTTGCCCAAAAAAGCCAAATCGGTCGTCATGCCAGAGCGCAATTTGTCTTTACCTGAGAGCAGTTTCACCCGCACTTCAAAAGTAATTACACCTCGTTGAGTCGCATCTTCCTTCGCTTCGGGAGACACGAGCCGCACCACTCCTTTAAAGGTTTGGCTAGGAAATGCGTCTGCCCTCAGTTCCACGGTTTGACCTTGCTTAATTTGTCCAATATCCACTTCCGGCACTTTGGCAAGAACTTCTAAATCGTTCGCTAGGGTGACGATGGAAGTTGCCGAAGAGGTGCTGGAAGCAAAGCTGGTAGGCGTGACGAAATCACCCTCGGTCGCATTTTTTTGAGTGATTACGCCCGAAAAAGGGGCTTGAATAATCGTGTCTTCTATTTGAGTGTTGATCTGTCTCAGGCTGGCTTGGGCAGAGGCAACTTGAGCGGCGGATTGCTCAATTTCTTCAACGCGGGAGCCGTTTTTCTGCTGGGTCAGTTTTTGCTGCGAACTGTTATAGCTCGCCTTGACTTGTTCTAGGTTTGCTTGGGCGCTGCGTTCTTCGTTAAGGAATTCATCCAAGTTATCGCGGCTAATTGCCCCTTCATTTGCCAGAGCTTGATTTCGCCGGACTCGCGCACTTGCCAGGTCTAGCCGAGTTTGAGCGGAGGCAATTTTTGCTTGAGCTTCACCAACGGACGCTTGCGCTTGCCCAATCTCTTCAGGTCGGTTACCGGCTTTCAATAACGCCAGGTTTGCTTGCGTCCGCGAGAGTTCTGCCAATGCCTGATCCCGCTTTGCCTCGATCTCTTGGCTGTCCATCCGGGCGATGATTTGACCCTGCTGCACGCGATCGCCCTGTTCCACATAAAGCTTGGCTAATCGACCCGCCGTTTTCGGGTTCAAATTTAACCGCTGCACCGGCACCGCCTCCCCATTCGCGGTAATTCGCACCGTCACATCTTTTTGCTGCACGGGCACTGTGTAAGCCGCCAAATCTTGCTTGGGTGCTTGCCCTTTGATTGCAAAGTAAGCGATCGCAGGAACGCCAACCAACCCAGCCGCCAGTAACCCAACCATCCAGGGAGTAGAATTTTTGCTGAATTTATTAGTAAGTGGAAGTTGCATAGTCATTAAGAGGTTAAAGAGGACGAATCTTAGAGAGAGTAGTGGTTGGGGATTAACGAGAGGGATGATTAAAGCGCCGATTGCTGGCGCTGTTCCCAGCGTTGAGTCATTAGAGGTAGCTCTTGCTCCCAAAATGTGTGCATATCACGCATTTCTTCTAATCGTTGACGTAACAGCGGCTCGTCTTGCTCCAGCAATTTCAAGCCCTGTTCTGCTAATTTCCGAAAAGCAGTAATTTGTGCCAAACGCTGTTTACTGAGTTCAGCCCACGCATTTGGCTTAATCCGAAAATAATCGCGTCGTTGACCGGGCAGACTGATGCGCTCGATCAAGCTAAGTTGCACTAGCAGTCGGGTCATCGTGCTGATTGATCCCTTGCTTGCCTGCAATACATCCGCCAGTTCTGCTGGGGACTGATGCGGCGGGTTAGAAATCAGCAGCCAGCCAAAAACACGCCCTGCCATCCGAGGTAGGCTCACCCCTTCAAACGAAAGCCCCACTGCTTCAATGAACTGAAAATGTTCTTCTGTGGTCGATCGCCCAGTAGTTGCGATCGCGGCTGGGGTCTGTTCTACTTCTCGTCGTTGTGCGCTAATTGCAGGGTTCAAGTTCACAGCACCTTTGAATTTTTGCTATGGACACAGCTTAACATATCTTAGTCTTTTGCGTTTAGTAATTACTGAACATTCTAAATATAAAATCCTGGTAATGCTAGTTTGGCTTTCTAGCAGTCGCAAAAAACGAGAAAGCGACATTCGCTGGAGTTGAAGGGTGGTTTTTGCGATCGCAAAAATCATTCCAAAAATTGAGTGGTGGGGAATAAGCAGCGTATCGCTAGCTTTTCGATATGATGGGTTCATCTCTATTGCTGTCTCGTCTTGGCAAATGTTAAGAATGAGTTCTCTATGTGATAGATGCCTTTTCTGTTCTGCCTGTGGTAAGACAGTTAAGCTTCCATAAAGCATGGAATTCTTTTTAGATGCTTATTGTGTAAAAATTGCACAAACTTTTCTGATTTGCTTATTTTTAGTTTGCAATCAGTAAAGTAACCAACCGATGCAGCCTTGACCCAGCCTGAACGAAAGCCTATGAGTCCCTTGCCTGATTCGTCTCCCCAATCTTCTAAAAGCGCTCCTGCTGAACCGATTCCGTCGGAACAGTCATTACCTTTGGCTAAGCCGCCGATCGCGGAACATTCGCTCAAAAGTGATGATGCTAACGAAGCTGTCAAACCGGTTTCTACGGGCGCACCTCCTGCGTTGCGTCGCCCTCTGGCTCGTCCTGTGAGCCGCCCGGAAACACCGCCTGCGGTCACACCCGCGATCGCAAAAGTTTCGCCTGCTGCCCCACCCGCTCCTAAACCTGAGCCTGTAGCGGTTAGAGCCGTTGCAGATACACCAGATACACCACAACCATCAGCAACAGCCAGCAGCGAAACCGATCAAGCCACTCAAGCAGCGCTACGACCCAATCCCATTCCGCCGCCGAGTGAGCCGAAGCAGTATCGTGCGATCGGGTTAGTATATGGACGTTATACCGCTATTGAGGATGAGTTTACTCGCGGTGAAATGGTCACTCCAGATGGCACCCTGCTTAAAGCCGTGCTGCTGGGTCGGGTCATGAGTTTGGTGCGGAACCATATCGACTTGGAAAAAGATCATCTTTGGGTCGTTTATCCTCGTACTCGTGAAGGAGAGCCAGATATCCACCTACAAATTGTGGGGGTCTGGGAGCCAGAGACACTCGACCGAAATGATGATCTAGAACAAGCGGCTGAAGGGCAAGATGCCGCAGTAGAAGAACCCACGGCTCCAACCGATGCGGATTTGTACGATCGCTATTTTTCCATTCGTGGCGAGATTGTCTATGTCGCCCAGGATGAAACCTATGTGGTCGTTAAAATTCAGCAGGCTCCGCGTAAGAGTTCCGACAAAGCAAAAGCGTTTAAACTGCCCATCCGTGGCAAGCTAGAAAATCCGCGTCAAGTGGGCTACTTTTGGGATCTCAACATTAAGCTTATAGGCGTAGCTTTGACGATTGTTGATAGCACCTGTATTGGATTGGCACCGCCTAAAAAACGGTCCAAAGATGACGACGATCGCGGTCGTCGTAGACCCCAATTTGGACGCAGACCTCCCAGCAGCGGCGCTCCCCGCAGTTCTAGCTCGGCACCTCCTCGCCCCGTCACAGGTTCGCGTCCGGTGCCTCCCCCCAAACCTGTGAAGCGGAGTGAACTAGCCAGCGAAGGATAGTCAGCTTTAATCGATCGCGAGTTGAGAACCGCCCCACACATCCTGGGGCAGCAACGTGCGATCGCTGGGTAGCGACGCAACTGGCTCGGTCAAGTGGAATTCTCCTGCTTCGATCCATTGCTTTAGCTCTAGCGCCACTTGCCGTGATAGATAAACGCTGGCAAGTGGGGCGACCCGCACAGGTTTTCCCTCAATGGTGATCCGCCCTGATTTAAGCTGGGCATAGCTAACTAAGCCGAAAGTGGGGCGCACTCGCCGAGGAATGGAAAAATCCACAATTGGGGCAACCAATTCGCGATCTTGGACGGCGCAATGGGCGACCACGGCTTCATTCAACATCGGTAGGGCAATGCCCACGCC
This sequence comes from Synechococcales cyanobacterium PMM_0083, assembly GCA_949127665.1. Lineage (GTDB taxonomy): Bacteria > Cyanobacteriota > Cyanobacteriia > Leptolyngbyales > Leptolyngbyaceae > ULC077BIN1. The sequence continues at coordinate 15,090 of CASBQE010000417.1, read as the reverse complement.
CAACATCAAAGAAGGACCGTAGCTCTTAAAATAACAGCCCCGCACCCAACGAGAATTCATTTGCTTGGCATCCCCAATTAGTGCAAGGGTGGCAGCCGGACCAATGGGAGTTCGATTAGGCAAGCGCTTTTGCAAGGGGAAATGCTGGGTGCCTTCCCATGCCACATAGCCGATGCCGCCGCCCAGAAAAATCCGACTGCCAATGCCAATCAGTTCCAAGTCAGGGTCATTGAGCAGGGGTGAAATGGCTCCAGGACTCGAATAAACCGCATTACCTAAACGGGGTTGCAACGGACCCAAATACGTAAACAACGGGCGATCGCCGCCATTTACCCCAACAATAAAGTTTTGATAAAGGTTGCGCGGATTGAACAAATAAAATTGATTAATCGTGTCGCGGGTGATCATCGTTTCAAAGGAAGGGCGGGGATAGCAATCTGTCACCTGCCCGATCGCTTTCAAATTGACCCGTTTTCCGGCAATCAAATCTGCAATCACCGAACCGCCGCCCCGCTCTCTCATTTCTTCGCCCTCAGCCGATTCGCCCACCTGGGTTGCGCCCAAATATAAATCCACTGCCCCAAACCCAGAATAGGCAGGCACTCCATCGATCCAGCACTGCCGAATTTTAATCGGCGGATCGGTGTGCCCCAAGTTGATGATTGCCCCAGAAGATTCCATTGGCTCAAACGTGCCCGTCGTCACCACATCAACCTCTTTTGCAGCTTGCGCCACGCTAGTTTCTGCGACCCGCGCTTTTAGTTCTTCCGCAGTCCAGACCACTACAGACTTGCGGCTGATTTTGTCGTTAATTTCGGCGATCGTCCGCATAGAGAATCAGGTGTCAGAGAACAGGGGAAAGGGGAAAGGGGAAAGAAGGACAGGGAACAGGAGGCAGGTTTAAGATGGATGTCTTAGTTAATCGATCCTAATTCCTAACACCTGATCTGTAGCACCTGATCCCTGGAACCTTTCCAACTCCTCTGCAACGCGCTGCATCAAGGCTTGCCAGTCGCCGGGTTGGTGTTGGCGAAACAAGCGCATTGTGGGATGCCAAGGCGTGTCATCGCGATCGCTGATCCAGCGCCAATCCGCAACGTGAGAAAGCAAGAGCCAGACGGGTTTACCCAGGGCACCCGCCAGGTGAGCAACGGAAGTATCTACGGTGATGACTAGATCGAGTTGAGCGATCGCGGTGGCGGTATCTGCCATGTCGTTCAGATGGCTATTCAGATCTTGCAGGCGCGACTCCCAGCCAAGCTCGGCAATTTCTATCTGAGGAATTCCCTTTTGTAAACTATAAAGCGCGATGTTCGGAACCTCTAAAATTGGCTCAAACTGCTTTAGAGAGAGCGATCGCCGATAGTTTTGTTTATATAGATTTCCACCTGCCCAAACAATACAAACCTTTAAAAGTTTGGGATGATCAGAAGGACTGGCGGCGATCGGCAGTTGCCAATCAGAAGCAGGCGGATAGATATAAGGCACCGAGTGCGGCACCGTTTCCAACGTGGTGCCCAAAATTGCAGGCAAACTCAGGAGCGGCGCATATACATCAAACGCAGGCAGCGGCAAACCCAGCGGAATAAACTCCTCAATTCCAGGCAACGTAGACAGCAAGCGAATCAATGGACGGTGGCAGGTGAAAATGACTCGTCCACCGCTTTGGGTCGCGATCGCCGCATAGCGAATAAATTGCAGCGTGTCTCCTAAGCCTTGTTCGGCATGAAGCAACAGAGTACGCCCTGATAGCGGCTTGCCATCCCACACGGGCTGCTTAAACGGGCAGGGCGGAAACTCACCCGTCTTAAACCGCCACTCATATTCCACAAACCCTTCCTGAAAATTGCCTTGCTGCAACAGCATCAACGCTCGGTTATACCGGGCGATCGCATGATTAGGGTTGAGGGCAAGGGCGCGGTTTATCATCCTAAGCGCTTCGTCTAAATCACCTTGATCGAGCATCGCTTTAGATATGCCAACGAGACTATCAATATTATCCGGTTGGAGGGCAAGCGCCTGTTGATAAAAGTGTGCTGCAAAACTCGATTTTCCTTGCGATTGCAGAGCCGTTCCAATGCCGTTAAGCGCGGCGATGTTGACAGGATTCACCGCTAAAGACTGTTGATAAAGCGTAATTGCTTGCTCGCATAGTCCTTGTTCCAGATAAATGCCTGCCAAAACATGGTGAGTTTGCACATTCGTAGGTTCAAAGTTGATTACTAGGTTGAAGTTGGCGATCGCCTCATCCATCAAGCGCTTTCCCTGTTTCCACAGCGCCAAGTTGAGGTTTTCTCGCGTTTGCCGATGTTCTGGGCGAATGGTCAACGCCTGCCGATAGATCGCAATTCCTTGCTCCAAGTTGCCTCGCTGACAGCAAATCACGCCCATCATGGAAAGCGCATCCACATTTTGGGGCTGCTGCTGCAAAATTTGCCGATACAACTGCTCGGCTGCGCCAACGTTTCCGGCTTGATGGTGGGCGATCGCACGGTTGAACATTTCAGCCGCATTCACAGACGACGGATTAAGCGGAAAGGAGCTAGTCAACAATCGTCTCCTTAAACCGGAATGGAAGAACAGGTTTAGTCTATCGCTTCTGCGGACGATCTTAGAAAACAGGGTTAATAGAATTCGACATGCCGAAACATTTGCGAATCAGAGATTTTTCGGTAATTATAGATCACCACCTGATCGACTTTGTTCCACGCCGCCCATGCCATGATGATCGAAATTGTTCCCTTCACCTTTGAGGTTAGCCCAGTCGCGATCGCAGGAACGAGCTTGTGGTCGTTGGCGCTCTATTTAGCCTTGTTTCCCATCAGCGAATGGGTGATTTATCAACTAAACCGCTGGTTTAATTTTGCCGAGCGATCGCTTTACCTCTCGCAAGAAGAATTTGAACGCGATCGCCCAGGACGAGAAGCTCAAAATGCTTTCTACGCCTCTGTTTTTAGCATTTTCCCTTTCTTCCTCTTCGGCGGACTGTGTAATCTTGGTGTGGAATTAACCTTAGGGCAAAGTTGGGCAATTAGCACAGGCATCCTGGCATGTGTAAGTTGTGCTATTTACGAATTAGGGAGAACAAACTAGAGAGAAAGTAGCCGAGATGTCTGACAAATTTAGTCAGCCTAGCAATACTTATATAAATAGGGGCTGGTTGAATGAAAGTATGATTGCTGGCTGTAGGCGTAGTGGTCTTGTGCCTACTCTGGCAGAGGTTGAGGGCAATCTCTTGTGGTCGCCCTAGCAATTTCATCCCCCAATTCAGCCATGCCGACAAATGCTCTATTTCTCAAAATCAACTTTTGCCCCTCGTTCGGTAGGTTGCTGATGTCACAGACCTATAGCACCGCAGACCTGATCAAAATATTGACAGATGAACGGCAGGCTTGCATGGCTGGAAAACGTCTCAATTTAGCCGTCAGTCCATCTGGCAGTCCATTTCTCGACAAGTTTTTGCAACCAGAAGGACTGCAACGATTTACTGCCTACCGCAACTTTCGAGCAGCCGTACAGGACTATCAGCGGCAGCACAAAATTTCGGGTATTGTCTGGCAAACCTTGACGATAAAAGGAAAATACCTGCACTTTCCCAAGGTCGATGAGCAATTGGCAGCGCTACCAGAAGATGTGGAATTGCTGAAAACGGCAAAGACTGAGTTATTCGAGTTTTGGCATCAAAGTACGGCTGACATGGATTTTCACCTCAGTTTAAATGGGGGCAAAGCTTATCGGCTGGTGGCGCAGGCGGATGTCGATCGCATTATGCAGCGCACAGAATGGGCAAGTCTGAGTCAGCAAGGTAGCCCTAGCCAGCTTGAGATTATTCTGCAATTAGGCTGGGGCAATCCAGAAGACGCTACGTACCGTCATGGTTTTCCAGAATCGGGTAGTGAGTACATCCATGCGGTCAATCCGGGTCAGCAGCCGTTTGTTTGAGCGTAATGATTAGGCGTGATGAAAACAGGAGCCATTATTGATATAACCGGGCTGTATCGCTATTTGCTCTGGCGTGAGTGGGATGCAGCATCGCTTAAAGTTGGGTTTGTCATGCTAAATCCGAGTCGGGCAGATGGATCAATCGATGACCCAACCATTCGCCGCTGCATCGGGTTTGCGCGATCGTGGGGCTATGGCGGGTTAGAAGTGGCGAACCTATTTGGCTATCGCACTGCAAAACCCAGTGAATTACGACGCGCAATTGATCCGGTTGGATTAGAAAATGATGCCTATTTGCGATCGCTCGTTCAACGGGTGGATCGAGTCATCCTAGCGTGGGGAAATTGGGGAAGTTGGCAAGGGCGCGATCGCGCAGTTTTAACTCTGCTCGGCTCCACTGAGTTGCACTGCCTCGCTATCACAAAAACAGGACAGCCAAAACATCCTCTCTATTTGAAGGCTAGTTGCTTGCCGATGAGCTTACAGTTAAATCAAAAGTAGCGGTTTGAACAACGCCAACCATTTTAAATATTGAGTTTTCAAGCCTTAATTCAAAAAACGCCAGACAATAGCGCCAATGCCTAAAGCTCCGGCTAGAACAGCAAATGTTCCCTGCATTTGATTTAGAATCGGCTGAATTTGATAGCTCACTACTAAGCGATCGCGGGCTAAAACTTCTGAGGGCTTGATCCAGGTTTGCCCGTCATACCAGCCCGATTCTTCATAAAACACCTTGGCATCCATCAGGCGAGAAGACACATACGACCAGCCAAGGTAAAGACGGCTCAAAACCAGCAGCACCAGAAAAATTGCTCCCCCGCTGCTGGTGAGTAAAAATTTAGCCGGATATTTTTCAAACGGGAAACTTGCCGCTGCGATTGGAGCCGCGATCGCCCAACTCCACAGCCACACCCAGATTATTTTGCCGATGTAGCGCGATCGCTCGAACGTTGCCCACCGAAAAAACCAAGATTCTTTCAAATCTTCGTATTCATTCAAAGGAAGCTGCTCAGTCGGAACCGGGCAAGCAGCGATCGATAAATTTTGGGTCAGGTCATCTGGCAGCACGCTGATCTCCCGCAAGTGTAACCATTTGGATAGATAAAATAAATATAACCAAACGTATCTTTTAGTATAAACGACTTGCCAAAAGGAGGGATAGGAAGGGAATAAGACGCTGTTAGAGAAAACTGTTGATAGAAAATTAAGATCCTCTATTGAAGTCTAAGAGGATTTGTATAAGTTGCACCAAGCACTCAACGATTGAATTTTTGTTTGGATGACACTCGCAGTTAAAATGCCTCGTTTTCTAATCGAGCCGTCACCACGGCACAAAAAGCAAATGCGCCAACTAGCGGCATAGGGCAAGATGATAAATAGCTGAATAATGCTGCCGCGATCGCGCTGCTCACTGCCGCTATACACCAAACTTTTTCTTCAAAGCACAACCCCTGTTTGGCTTTGATTGCCCTCATTGCCTTAGATGGAATAGGCATCGGCATGACCCCATGAGGTGGAAAACCCCAGTAAACCGAGCGAGCGATAAACCAGTCAGTCCAGCCGTTATCTTGGCACCAATCATCAATCCAATGGCTTGCGTAATGATTCATATCTCAGGCAGTAAAAAGTGGTAAAGAAGGGTTTAGATCATGCAATGAGACTTTCATTATAAAAGAACCTCTCAAGCGTGGTTTTGATGAAATCAAAGTTTACTTATTCAGCAGCGATCGAAAACTTTCGCAATATTTAATCCTTATGAGTGCAAGTTTTTTGGATGCCATCAACCAAGGGAAAAATCGCTGGATTTATTATTTACTAGCTTTTTTATGCATTATTGCAAGCGCTTGGTTTGGAATTTTTGCTTCAACTCTTTTCAGCAGTTTAATAATAAAAACTAGCTTCTTTATAGAAAAAGAAACAACTACTTGCTATTCAACCAACTCCTGGGTTGGTATCTGCTTCTTGCCACAGTTGGCAAATTACATAGTCAACACCATTCCTTTTTTCTTCTTGTTAATGGGTGTGTATGTTGCGAGTAAATGGATTCATCAACGTAGTTTTTTGACCCTAATAAATCCAGTAGGTTCTATTCAATGGAGGCGTTTGACATTAGGATTTGGAGTCTGGTTTTTTATATTAAGTATTCAATTATTAGTAGAGCTTTTATGGATGCCACAACATTTTAAATGGAGCTTTCATCCCTCACAGTGGCTAGCGTTTTTGCCGATCGCGCTTATTTTAACTCCGCTGCAAACCTCTACTGAAGAATTGCTGTTTCGAGGCTATTTCTTGCAAGCCGCAGGGCAAATCATTAAACAGCCTGTAATATTAGCGATCGCAACTAGCCTGCCGTTTATCACGGCACATTTTAGCAATTCAGAAATGAATCGCGGAGGCTTGTGGACTGGGCTAACCTATGGAACGCTTTCCCTTTTCTTAGCCACGGTGACGTTAAAAGATAATCGGTTAGAACTCGCTATTGGCATTCATGCCGCTAACAATTTGTTCATTTTATTGATTGCTAATTCAGCCGATTCTAGTCTGCGATCGCCTGCTCTCTTCACCCAAATTGCTTTTCCAGATCCTCAACTTAGTTTTCTGGCAACTTTAATCGGCGCGATCGCGGCTTATATCTTTTTATTTAGAAATCATCACGATTGACTAGCCACTAAGAAAAGCAAACCTTGAGACTTACATTTGTACTTAGAGCTTCTTGAAGTATCGGGCGATCGGGAACAGCCCAAAGCCCAGCTTTTCGTAGGTGCGACGGGCTGGGGCATGACCGGGATCGCCTCCGGTTTCGACTATAGCAACAGACATCCCAGAATTTTTCATCCAAGCAAGCGCGAATTCCATGAGAGCGGTGCCAATGCCATGACCTTGAAAGTCTGGATCGACAGCAACCATGTAGATTTCACCCATGCTGGACTCGAAATCTAGTTTGGCAGCTACAAAACCCACAGTGGAACCTGCATCGACAGCAACCCACACAGTTGTGTCTTCAGCAGCGCAGACATCCTCGACACCTTTTTGCTGGCTCACACGCCAATCTGGATACAATTCTCGATACAAGTCAGCATCCATCACATTTTGAATTGAATCATAAACCGGAGACCATGCCCGAAGCGAAAGACGAATAACGGCATCAAGCTGGTAAGAGTTGTATGGTTCAATTTGCATTTTGGTATAACTTCTAGAACCCGTTAGAGAGTTCTGGCAATGAATCAACGTAACGCTAAAAAAATAGCGGTCAGGACTATTAGGAAGGCAACCATTCCTCTACTGCATCATCTTTAGTGTTTGTATTACGAACAGGAGTTGCTCGATCAAACTTAAGATGAATTGCGCGAGTTTGCACTCCATCCACAGCAACCGCCAGAATCGGAAAATCAAGCAACCCGTCTTGAAATGACATTTGGAAGCGGAAAGTGCCGTCGGGGTTGAGTTTCACAGGGCGACCTGCGATCGTCAGTGTGGCATCGGGTTCGGTTGCGCCATAGATAATCAACTCTGCATCTGCCACTAGCCAAAACTTGCGAGAACGGATCGGTGGCATGGAAGCAAAAAAACCAATTCCTGACATGCCAATTCCTGACATGCCAACTCCCGACATGCCGACTCCTGATGTAGTCAAACCGCCCATACCAACGCCTAACATGCCGACTCCTGACATACCGACTCCCGACATACCGACTCCTGACATGCCGACTCCTGATGCAGTCAAACCGCCCATACCAACGCCTGACATGCCGACTCCTGACATGCCGACTCCTGATGCAGTCAAACCGCCTATACCAACGCCGGACATGCCGACTCCCGACATGCCGACTCCTGATGCAGTCAAACCGCCTATACCAACGCCGGACATGCCGACTCCCGACATGCCGACTCCCGATGCAGTCAAACCGCCTATACCAACGCCGGACATGCCGATTCCCGACATGCCGACTCCCGATGTAGTCAAACCGCCCATACCAGCGCCTGACATGCCGACTCCTGACATGCCGACTCCTGATGCAGTCAAAGCACCGATGCCAACGCCGGACATGCCGACTCCCGACATGCCAACTCCTGATGTAGTCAAAGCACCGATGCCAACGCCGGACATGCCGACTCCTGATGCAGTCAGACCCATTCCCACGCCAGACATTCCCACGCCAGACATTCCCACACCGGACATCATGCCAACACCTGAAGGAAAAACGTCAGAGCGAGCAGCCTGGATTGAGCTATGAAGGGAACTTTCTACGCGATCGCCTGCGGCTGCATGGGCTAACTCATACATCGTTTGGTGAATCGTGCGAGCTTTCTTTTCATAGGTCAGTGGTGTAGCAAAGGTTTTTCCATTCAATTCTTCATCCCAAGCAATGGTAACGTCTTGTTCCTCGATCAAATCTGATGGATAGATAGGCGGAATCCGAATCGGGGCAGACCGTGCCAACATCAACCAGCGACCATCATTTGCCAGATAGCCAATTTCTACGATGTAGTCGCGATCGCTCAAGGGCACTGGAATATACCAATCGGTGGCAATTTCTTCGCAGTCATATTGCTGCAAACTGTGCGGATTTTGTTGACTCAGTTCTGTATCCGTTACGTCATAAAACCGTAGTGCTAATCGTTCGCCGCCTTGATGACGCAGTGCTGCTTTGTGACTCTCAGAAGCATCCCAATAGGCATATGCCCACTGGGGATCGCGGGGCATCAACACAATTCGGCTGTCTCCATAGCCACTGGGCAATGGCGCTAACCCATCATCCACATCTGCGAGTGAGCGACTGTCTAATACTGGAAGCGCTGCGATTCGTGAAACGATCCCTGCGGGAATCGCCGCTCCTTGCCCTAAGTCGGCATCTTGCGATCGCTTTGCCCAGGCTACTCCTGCACCCGCCGCCAATGCAGCACCCGCTGCTAACCCCAGATTTAAGTCTGGTTGCCCCACAGAGACGGGAAATGCGACTGACGATTCAGGAGAAACAGGAGCCATCAAACTGCCTGCTTCAGGTTCAGGCAGATCGAGCGACGGCTCAATCAAGGTTGGCGGTGCCGGTTCCGCTTTGCCATTGCTTGCCAACGCTGCTAATCCTCCAGCTGCAGCGATCGCGGCTCCGCCTACAATTGCTGGATTAATCCCTGATAGATTACTAGCGACCTCTCCAAAGGTTTCAGTTAGAGCTGCATTCACAATGGGTGGAACGGGCGGAATAGGAACCAGAGGCGGGGTGACGGGCGGAACTGAGGCGACGGCTGGAATGGATGGGGTAGCAGGTATTTCCGCCACAGAGGGTTGAGGCGATCGCTCAATGTCGGCAGAAGGGAGCGGTGCAGCAGGCGATCTTCGTCCTCTACCCGACCACCAAATCCATCCCAAAATTGCAGCAGGCACCAGTAATAGCCAAGGGATCAATCCGGCTAACCCTCGATTGGTGGCATCGGGCACCGGGGCGATCGCTGCTGGTTCAGGGCTAGGAGAGGTAACAATGCTAGGGGAAGTGGTTGCATCGGGAGAGGTGGCAGTTTCTGGCGCAACCGTTGGCGAAACGGGAGTACTGGGTGAAACCGCTGGAGCGATTGCCGCAGCCTCGGCTTGATTTGCTGCCGCGATCGTGGCTAAACCTGATGCCCCGGTTGCATAAGTCAAAAAATCTTTGCTGGCGGCAGATGGAGCGCCTTTTGTAACAAAATAACGAGGCTTGGAAAACGGATAAGCAGGATTATCGGGCAATGTTTTATGCATGGAGATAATCTTGACTCCATCTACGCCTTTCACCTGACTATAAGCTGCGTAACCCATGCCATCTTTACCCAATTTTTGGATAACATCAGCGGTGCTATCTTGACTCACTGCCGTGGCTGTGGCTCCCGCTTTAAATGGAGCCGCCTTAAACACGGGATAGCTCTTAAATGCTTGCCGAGTATCGCTCGTTTCAGGGCGATCGACGAACCGGATCTTCCCTGAAGTGCCGCCGAGTTGTGACCAGTTTGCAATTTCGCCACGAAAGATCTTAGCAAACTGCTCAAAAGTAACGTTGCCGCTATAAGGATTTTTAGAACTGGTAATAATTGCAATCTTTTCACGCCCAATCGAAACGGGAACCAACCCTTTCTGCTTTTCTGCCGCAGTCAAAGGTCGCCCGATCGCCGCTATATCAACCTTTCCATCTAACAATGCTTGCAAAGCCGCCTCTGACCCATTGCTTCCTACATCGACTTGGGTTCCTGGCGATTCCTTTTCATAGCGCTGTTTCAACGATTGATTAACCACTAACAGGCTGTTGGAGCCATCAATTCGCACGATAGAACCCGCAGGAACGGCTGTGGGTGGTGAAATTGGAGACGCGCTAGGAGATTGAGCAACCACAGATTCTAGTGACCAATACAGCGCCGCTATAGGGCTTGTAGCCAAAGCAATGAGTAAAGGCAGGTTCAGCATGGAAGGGAACTTCTTGTGCGACATAAGAATAAAAATGACCTAAAAATTTGTGTTGACCTTATTTTTTCTTAACAAGTTACGCTCAAAATATCTCAGCAATTTCCCTCATAGTCAATGGCGATCGCAAAGTTGGCACGACTCGTGCGATTTTCCGCTCACCAGTCACCATGTTCTGTTGAATATTCGACATATCCCACTGCCTGATATAGTTGCAATAAGTTCTTGTTTAACCCATAAAAATTATCTGTGCTGTAGATAAGGCATCTTTTTCATGAACCCATTGCCCCATTCCACCTACTCAAGCGAGATCGCCGCTGACTCTAACTCTTCTTTCCAAATTATTTCAGTCACAACCGCCGCCGAGAAAGCCCTATTTTTGGATGTGCCTGAGATCGTCTATGCCAATGATCCCCAATGGGTGCCTCCACTCCGCAACAGCATTGCCAACCAGCTAGCTGAGACTAATCCCTTTTTTCAATACGGCAGATTGCAGGCATTCATTGCCGTAGAAACGCAATCAACCGCATCGCCACCAAAACCTGTGGGACGCATCGTTGCTGCGGTGAACCAACGCCTCATCGATCGCGAAGGGGAAAATATTGGGCTATTTGGCTACTTTGAGTGCATTCAAAATGACGCGATCGCGCAATCCTTACTAGACACTGCGAGTCAATGGTTGCGATCGCAAGGTATGGACAAAATTCGCGGACCCATTGACCTTTCCACCCATAACAACTGTCTTTTTTTAGTAGATGGGTTTGCCTCGCCGCCCATGATCATGATGCCCTACAATCCGCCCTACTATCCTCAGTTCATGGAGCAAAACGGCTGGCAAAAAGCGAAAGATGCCTACGCCTATCATTTTCCGCTGGATGAGCCATTGCCCAAAGAATTTGAAAAAGCCTATCATTTTGCCTGCAAAGCAGGAGTGACTTTTCGCCCGATTCATACTAAGGGCAAGGATTTTGAAGCAGATGCGATCAGCCTATATCACCTGTTTAACAAAGCCTTTTCCGCTAACTGGAGTTCTACGCCGCGCACTCAGGAAGAATTTTTGGAAGAAGCTAAGTCATTGCAGGATTTAGTTGATCCCGATGTGTTCCCGGTTGCTGAATACAACGGCGAGATGATTGGTTTTTGGATGGCGCTGCCGGATTACAACATTGCCCTGAAGCATGTGAACGGTAAGCTCAACTGGCTCGGTATTCTGAAATTTCTGTGGTATCGTCGCCGAATTGATCAAGGACGGGTGATTGCGATTTGTGCGCTGCCAGAATATCGCCGTAAGCGAGTGGCTCTAGCCCTAATTTATTTGGGCATGATGGGCGGCATCAAAAAAGGCAAACCCTATCAACGCGCTGAACTATCTTGGGTTTATGAGGACAATTTCCCTTCCCGCAAATTAATCGAAACGTCTGGCGGTAAGATCTACAAAACCTATCGAATTTATCAAAAAGCGCTGTAGGCGAGTTTTTTGACTGCTTGAAGCGCTGACTTGGCAGTTGGCATGAACCCAGAACGCCAAAGCCTGATATAAGTAGAGACGAATATACCTGTAATTCAGGTTGTTCTAATGCCCACCTGATTCGTTAAATAAGCATGGTCGCGATCGCAATTTTAGCCGCCGGACGGGGAACCCGCATGAAGTCTGACCTGCCCAAGGTCTTACATCGCATGGGAGGGCGATCGCTGGTGGAATGGGTGCTCAATAGCGTCGAAGAGATTCAGCCTGTCCGCAGGTTGATCATTGTCGGCTATCGCCATGAATTAGTCATGGCAGAGCTTTTAGCATCGCAAAGTGAGAAAGCAAACTTACCCGCCCTAGAATTTGTTGAGCAACGAGAGCAACTCGGCACCGGACACGCGGTTCAGCAATTGCTCCCTCAGATGGCAGGGTTTGAAGGTGATTTGCTGATTCTCAATGGTGACGTTCCCTTACTCCGTCCTCAAACTTTAAAGTTATTGCTGCAAACCCATCAAGAGAACCGCAACGCCGCGACGATTTTGACGGCTCAACTGCCCGATCCCAAGGGATATGGACGGGTGTTCCGCACGGATCAAAACCTGTTGCAGCAAATTGTAGAAGATCGCGACTGCACTCCGATCCAACGGGAAAATCATCGAATTAACGCGGGCGTGTATTGCTTCCGCTGGGATGATCTGGCAAGAGTGCTGCCTCAGCTAAATACAAATAATGATCAAAAAGAGTATTACTTGACGGATGCAGTGAACTACATGAAACCCGTGATGGCAGTTGATGTAGAAGATTATCAGGAAATTTTAGGCGTTAACGATCGCAAACAGCTTGCCGATGCTTACACCATTCTGCAAAGTCGCATTAAAGATAACTGGATGAAGCAAGGCATTACGCTGATCGATCCCAGCAGCATCACGATTGATGACACGGTTGAGTTGGAACCCGATGTGGTGATTGAACCCCAAACTCACCTGCGCGGCAAAACGGCGATCGCAGCAGGTAGCCGGATTGGTCCGGGTAGCCTGATTGAAAATAGCCAAATTGGTCAAAATGTGACGGTGCTATATTCCGTCGTTACTGATAGTTTAGTTGCAGATGCGACTCGGATTGGTCCCTATGCTCATTTGCGCGGTCATGTGGAAACGGGATCGCACTGCCGCATCGGAAACTTTGTGGAACTCAAAAATACAAAATTGGGCGATCGCACCAACGTCGCGCATTTGTCTTATCTGGGTGACACTACGGCTGGCAATCAAGTCAACATTGGCGCAGGCACGATTACCGCAAACTATGACGGCGTAAAAAAACATCCGACTCACATTGGCGATCGCAGCAAAACCGGTTCCAACAGCGTGTTGGTTGCTCCTGTGACCATCGGCGAAGACGTAAACATTGCGGCAGGTTCAACTATTACCGATGATGTGCCCAACGATTGTCTGGCGATCGCTCGCGCTCGTCAAGTGATCAAACCCGGTTGGCGGTTGAAGTCAAAATCTGATCAGAAAAATACTAGTGATTGAGTAGCCGAATGTGAAATCTGGTTTCCCTGGAAGCATGGGAGATTCGGCAGCAATAGGTGAAGTCCGATTTGGTGAACTGCATTGTGATGATGCCGACGCAATTGTTTTACAACATAGGAATTCCGGCGTGTCTATGTTTTTTGAGTCGCTATAAGACTGGCAACAAAAACCGCGATCGCAAGGGAGAAGCGTTGTTTATTGATGCGTCGGAGTTGGGCTATAGGGTCAATCGGCGCAATCGCTCGTTTGATGATGACGATATCCAAGCGGTCGCGGGCACCTATCACGAATGGAAGCGAGACGGCGGCAACTATCAGGACATCCAAGGATTCTGCAAGTCGGCAACGCTGGCGGAGATTGAGAAGCACAATTTTGTGTTAACGCCGGGGCGCTACGTGGAGATTCCAGATGAGGCGGCATCTGCTTCTTTTGAGTCAACCATGGGAGCATTGACAGCAGAATTGGCGGCGCAGATGAAAGAAGCGGCTGCGAGTATTGCTTACCGTAATGAGTTGGTCTTGGTGACAAGTAATGTGGCAGATTTTCAGGATTTTGAGGGTTTGCAGGCAGAGAATTGGCTTACTGCGGTTGGCGATCGCAAAGTTTAAGCCATGAGTCCCAGAAAACAGAACTCGGTCTGAACGCATTTTCCACGCTGGTTTCCCACTCTCCCGCAGGAGAACTGTCCGAGCGAACAACTTGTCCACATCGCAATAGTCAAAATTGACTAAAAAAACCTAAAATCACCCAACACAAAGAGGGCTAAAAAAATAGTGGTTATGCGAAACATGACGTTGCTGAATATGGGGATGAATTAGACAGGAACGGGTACATCTTCAAATTTCAGGTAGTGAAGTAACAAGCGAATCGAGTGCTTCAGCATTGTCACGGATTTAGAATACCAGAAGGTCTTACGATGCAGTCGCGCTAAATAATGGCGTAACCGGGTGTTTTCCCCTTCCACTCGCGTCATGTAAGTCTTGTTGACAATCTGATTGCTATCGGCAATGAAGCAGGGATAGACTGACCAGCCATCGGTGACGTAGAAATAGGACTGCCATGCCCCCACGAACTGACAAGTCAGCGCAAGCTATCGCCCACAAGGGCGCAAACGTCTTCGCACTATGGTCGCCTAACACCCAGCCTAAAATCCCTGGTTTGAAGGGGGCAACCGCAGTCCAGAGCCAAATCTTGTTTTTTTTTGAGCGGATAAAGGTTTCGAGTACCCTACGGGAAGCAAGCATCTACATCCTATTCTCCCACCTCTGGAGTGGTCTGAGGATCGTAGGCATCCGGTAGGAGTTCTCCCATCGGTCTAACCCAAGTGATGAGCGTGGTGTGATGGACTCCTTTGACCCGCTCAATGGCACGAAATCCCATGCCGTTGACATCCATTTTTAAGCACTCGCGTTTGACTTCATCGCTGTAACCGCGCAAAGCGGTTACAGCGATGAATGGCGACCACAATCCACACAGATGTGATTTTGTTTACCTCTGCAATGACCATTCTTACAAATATGCGTAGACTTGCACTCAGGACATTGCATTCAAATTAACCTCAATCGATCCCTCCATTATGCAATGCCCAAAACTGTTCGGTGACTAAAAAATGTCCGCAGGATCGGCATCTTGCACTTTGCGAACGGCGATCGCGCCCGAAATGATGCACATCGTCATTGCCAAACACAGCACTAGAATGGCGCGATCGATCGTCATGG